>VBOC01000154.1:9754-12867 GCA_005877655.1 Ignavibacteria bacterium | reverse complement strand
GGCCCAACTGAAGCGTCTCGGCAGCGAGACCGTCGTCTACGGCACCAGCACGATCGTCGGCCGTTTCCTCAATTTCCTCCTCGTTCCCCTCTATACAAATGTACTTCGCCCGGATCAGTACGGCATCATCACGTATGTTTACTCGATCATGGCGTTCGTCAACGTGATCTATTCGTACGGGATGGAATCTGCGTACTTCAAGTACTCATCGACACTTGAAATCGGGACGGGTAGGGAAAATTTCACCACTCCGTTTTCATCGTTGTTTGCGTCATCGCTCTTCTTTTCCTGGGCGATTGCCGGTCTCGCTTTACCGGTCGCGGGGGCCATGAGTCTGCCCCCGGAGTATGGGAGGATCGTCTATTATATGGCGGCGATCCTGGCCTTTGATGCACTTGCGATCGTGCCTTTTGCCTCGCTGCGGATGGAACATAAGGCGCGGCAATTTGCGACGCTGAAATTCGTGAACATCATCGTCAATGTGGTCATGAACATCGTGCTGTTGGTAACCCTGCATGCGGGGATCGAGGGGATCTTCATCAGCAGCCTGACCGCATCAGTTGTGACATTCCTTTTGCTCTTACCAACTGTCTATCGCCATCTTGGAGGTCGCTTTAATCCGGCGCTCTTCCGGTCTCTTTTGAAATTTGGACTTCCTTCAATCCCCGCCGGGCTCTCGGCAACGGCTGTTCAGGTCATCGACCGCCCGATTCTTCGGGCGCTCACCAACGATGCGACGGTCGGGATTTACCAGGCGAATTATCGGCTCGGAATTTTTATGATGCTGATCGTATCGGTCTATGATTACGCATGGCGGCCGTTCTACTTTTCCACGGCCAAAGACCCGAATGCGAAGGAAGTATTTGCCCGCACACTAACGTACCTGGTCCTCCTGATGGCGGGGGTTTTTCTCGTGCTGACCTTTTTCATCGGGGACATCGTGAAGGTGAGCTTCTTCGGAAGGCACATTATCAGTCCGGCCTACTGGTCGGGCCTGAGCATCGTCCCGATAGTGCTCATGGGATATATTTTTCTCGGAATCTACACGAATCTCTCCGCAGGAATCTATATAGAGAAAAAAACGCATTATCTGCCTCTCATAACATTTCTCAGCGCCCTCGTGAATGTGGTCGCGAACTATCTGCTCATTCCCCCAATGGGAATGATGGGGGCGGCCTGGGCTACATTCCTGGCCTACTTCGTGATGGCAGTGGCGGGATATGTCATCGCTCAGCGGGTCTACCCCATTCAGTATGAAATCGGAAGAGTCGTCAAGATCGCTGTCAGCGGAGCTGCTGTGATGCTTATCTATATTGTGGCTCCGGTTTCCCCGAATCTGCTGGGGACGCTCTTCAAGTTTGCTTTGCTCGGCGTCTTCCTCGTCGCGGTGTATGCAATGAAATTTTTCGATAGCCGGGAGATAAATGCACTAAAGGGACTGATCCAAAGGACCGGGAGTGAGGGTACTCCGGCCACGAGCCTCGACCCCCCCATTCGCGAGCCATAACCCGCATCATTTCTTCCGCCTAGTGTCAACAATACGTTTCCCGTGCCGCGATGCTTCAGTTGTCTTAGAAAAGCAGAAGAACGAAAAACCCAAGAAAATTGTGTATATTTCAGAGCGCTCGGAAATGAGTTTGCATCATAAGAGCAACGAATTTGGGACAAATCATCGAGGATTCTTTGTCGGATTATAATTATCGGTTACGATTCGACCCGGATAAACCCCTCCAGGTTGGAGGGCAGGCGGTCATCGAAGGCGTTATGATGCGTGCGCCGGGGCGAATCGCAACGGCGGTTCGGCGGTCGAACGGTCAGATCGTGGTGAAAAAGCGAGACTATGTTTCGCTCGCAGAAAAGAACAAACTGTTCAAGCTGCCCATCTTGCGGGGCGCAGCTGGATTGATCGAAATGATGTTCATCGGCATTGACACGCTCAACTTTTCGACAGACGTTGCCATGCACGATATTGATTCGAAGGAACGCGAGAATGGGAATGGTAAAGCGCCGAAGAAAAGCCCGGCATCAAATCTTCGGCTCGCTCTGACTGTGATGCTCTCTCTCCTAATTGGAATCGCCATCTTTTTTATCACCCCTCTTGTTGTGACGACGACGCTTTTCAACGTCGAGCAGAAGGCGTTCGGTTTTAATATTATCGCGGGGGGATTCCGGATCAGTATCCTGCTTGGCTACCTCCTGATAATTTCTATGATGAAGGATGTAAAAAGACTCTTCGAGTACCACGGCGCCGAGCATAAGGCAGTGTTTACGTTTGAAGCCGGAGGCGACCTTACTGTCGACTCTGCCCGTCGCTTTACGCGATTTCACCCCCGGTGCGGAACGAGTTTTATCCTCATCGTCATGATCGCGTCCATGCTGTTTTTCTCTGTGCTCGATTCCCTGCTCATTGTATGGCTGGGGAAAATATCCCTGCCGGTTCGGCTGCTGACTCACCTGCCGATGATCCCGATTGTCGGCGGAATTGCCTACGAGTTCATACGCTGGTCGGCCCGGCGAAGCACGACGCCGATCGGAAGAATACTAGTGGCCCCTGGCTTATGGCTGCAGCGGATTACGACCAGGGAGCCCGATTCGTCGCAAATCGAAGTCGCCCTCGTCGCACTGAAGTGCGCCCTCGGGGTGGACGATCCTCAAGCTGCCGTTTACATCCGGCACGCATCGGAACTCGTACTAAACTAACCCATGTTCGATCGATTGGAAAAACTCATCGCGCACTATGATGAGTTGACGAATCTGCTTGCCGATCCCGCCGTAACCCACAACAAGGAACGGTTCAGGGATCTCAGCAAGGAGCACAGCGGTCTCACCGACATTGTCCGCACGTACATCACTTATAAGAAAGCCAAGGCGGACGCCGAGAATCTGCGCTCTCTCTCCGAGTCGTCAGAAGATTCCGAGATGCGTCAGCTTGCGGCCGGGGAACTCGCCGATACGGAAGCGAGGCTCATAAAACTCGAGGAGGATCTCAAATCACTCCTCATTCCGAAGGATCCGAATGACGACAAGGACTGTATCGTCGAGATTCGGGGCGGAACCGGAGGGGAAGAGGCCGCTCTCTTCGCCGCGGACCTCTATCGCATGTATACTCGGTA
>VBOC01000154.1:0-9689 GCA_005877655.1 Ignavibacteria bacterium | reverse complement strand
CTTTTCGCTAAAAGGTGAGGGCGCCTATGGGGCGCTTAAGTATGAAAGCGGAGTTCACCGCGTGCAGCGCGTTCCGGAGACCGAGGCTCAGGGACGCATCCATACTTCGGCCGCCACCGTTGCCGTCCTGCCCGAGGTTGAAGATGTCGAAATCGAGATTAACCCGGCCGACCTGGATTTTGCAACCTATCGCTCCGGCGGAAAAGGGGGGCAGAATGTGAATAAGGTCGAGACCGCCGTCCGCATCACCCACAAACCTAGCGGCATCGTCGTGGCATGCCAGCAGGAACGGTCACAGTTCCAGAATCGGGAGCGCGCCATGAAAATGCTGCGCGCGAAGCTTTACGAGATGAAAACCCTGGAACAGACCGCCTCGATCACGGCGCAGCGCCGCTTAATGGTCAAGAGCGGCGACAGGAGTGACAAGATCCGCACGTACAATTTTCCCCAGAATCGCCTCACGGACCACCGAATCGGGTTGACACTCTACAACCTCACGGAGATTCTGGACGGCAAGCTGGATGACCTGATCGAACAGTTAAAGCTGGCTGACCGGGCTGAAAAACTTCAGTCGAGCGCCGGCTGAACCGATAGAGCAGTTGAAGCTGGCTGATCGGGCTGAAAAACTCCAGTCGAGCGCCGGCCGACATGACCTCGCCTGGCGGGTAGATTCCTGATTCCATTCCGACCGAACTTCCGAAACAGGAGGGGGAGATAGTGATGCTTCAGCTCACGCGCCGATTCAACAGCGGGACGAGTAACTGACGGCGGGCTGTTCACGGAGTATTTTCAGGATCCATTTGATTTTGTCGCACCTCTTCGGGCGAGAAAGAATTCCTTCAGGATTGCTCCGCACTTTACCTCCAGAACCCCTCCGATCGTATGAACACGATGGTTGAGCCGGCTGTCGCTTGTGATCGTATAGAGCGATGTGCATGCTCCCGCTTTGGGATCGTAGGCGCCGAACACGAGCAGCGGGATTCTCGCCAGAACTATTGCCCCCGCGCACATCGGGCATGGCTCGAGCGTGACGTACACCGCGCACTCTTCCAACCTGCGATTCCCCACATATGAGGCCGCCGCCGTCAGCGCGATCATCTCGGCATGCGCGGTCGGATCCTGCAGCGTTTCGATCTGATTCGAACCCTTTCCGATCACCAGACCGTTCTTCACGATCACCGCGCCTATCGGGACCTCTTTTCGCTTGAGAGCAATCTCGGCCTCACGAAGCGCCATTTCCATCCAGTAACTGTGCTGCCTGTTGTCAGTTGGCACGATACCTTTCCTCGGGTAAAGAAACTACCTTTCAGATTTCAAGTGAGACTGGCTTTCAGATTTACAGTATAGACAAAAGGGGTTATTTCGGCAACTCCATAGGGAGCGGATGGTCGAAGGAGATCGGGCGCCCCAGTTGGTCGCCTGGCGCGCAGGCATCTCAACGAGGCGATTTCCTGCCTGAACAGGTCCAATATCACCCCGCCCCTTCGGAAATTCGGGCAGATCGGGGATTTCCCGTTGACTTTAGGGTCAATTTTGGGTATTTTGCATTTCCTTTAGACTGATTTAAGCATTTGATAAAGAACCGCCTCCCCTTCTTCCTCACACTTATGTGGGGTGGACTCTCCGTCGCTTCGGCACAGAGTCCATTCAACATCTATTTCGGCGACATCCATTCTCAGACCTGGTATTCGGACGGGAACAAAGAGAAGGATACGAACACCTACCGAAAACCGGTGGCGCAAGCGATCACGTACGCACGTGACGTTGCCCATAATATGAATTTCCTCGGCGTGAGCGATCACAATCATGCGGGGAGTTCCGATCTTCACATGAATCCGGGCTACTGGCGCGCCGGAAACGCCGAGGCAGATTCGATGAATCAGGACGGCGTCTTCGTCGGGATGCGAGGTCAGGAGTGGGGAGTGATCAGCGGGGGCGGTCATGTCCTCGTTTACGGCACCGACAAGCTGTTCGGATGGGAGCCCGGGAACTACGATGTGTACGTGGCGAAATCGAACTACGGGATGTTATTTGACTCCGTGAAGAAGTACGGCGGTTTTTGTTACTTCGCTCATCCGCAACAAACCGACTACAGCGGTATCTTCTCGAATCCGTTTAACGCATCGTGGGACAGTGTCGTGGTTGGTACTGCGATGAAGAATGGCCCCGCGCTTGATACGATGCATGCCGAGAACGATCCCTCCAGCACAGACTACACTGCCCGGTATCACGATCTTCTCAGGCTCGGTTACCACGTGGCCCCCTGCGCAAATCAGGATAATCACTACACGAATTTTGGAAATTTGAATCAGCAACGCACCGCCGTGCTCGCGACATCGCTGACCCGCGCGAATGTCGTCGATGCGCTGCGAAAGCGCAGAACGTACGCGACGGAAGATCACAATCTTCAATTGCGTTTTGAGGTGGGGTCTCATCAGATGGGCGAGATTTTTACGCTGAGCGCCTCGATTCCGTTCCGCGTGAAAGTCGTGGAACCCGACGGCGACGCGATGAGCACGATTGAACTTCGATACGGGATCCCGGGGTCGGGGAGCGCTCCCACGACTCTTACTTCGGTGAGCGGTCCGGACTCACTTGTTCTCTCGCAATCCCAGCCGATAGGCTCGACATATTACTACTATGCGTATGTGCGTGAGGTGAACGGCAGGGAGGCCTGGAGCGCTCCGATGTGGATTACCATCTCAAGCAACAGCCCGCCGAGTGTTTTCTCTCAGCTCTCCCCTGTGGATGGCTCCGGCGGTCAGGAGACCAGCGGGACGCTCTCGTGGCAGGCGTCAGCGGGCGCTGATCAGTACGACGTTTATCTCGGCACCGATACAACTTTCGCGACTCCGGTGAGTGCGAATCAGACTTCGACATCTTATTCCTACTCGAACGTGGCATATAGTACGACATGCCACTGGAAAGTGATAGCCAAGAACTCGAACGGTCAGGTGGCGGCTTCCAGTGCGCCTTGGAGCTTCATCACACACGGCCCGCCCCCCGGCGTCTTTTCAATGCTATCGCCTCCGGACGGCGCGACCGGGAGACCGCTCTCCGGAATGTTTTCGTGGAGCTCATCCCCGAATGCGGTGAATTATGATGTCTATCTCGATCTGGCGAGTCCGCCGGTTGTACGAGTCGATTCGAATGTGACAGATACATCGTACTCCTATCAGGGGCTTTCGCCGGGATCGACCTACCACTGGAAAGTGATTGCGAAGAATCAGTACGGAGCGGCGTCGAACACATTCAGCAGTTTCACGACTGCGAATGTTCCGCTGCCTCCCTCGGATGCAGTTCCTGCTACTATCACATCGACCAGCATCCAGTTTACCTGGACTGACAATGCGTCCGATGAGAATGGATATCGAATTTATCGATCCCTCTCAGCGGGCGGTCCGTTCGTACAGGCCGGCAGCGATCTCCCGGCCAATTCTGTATCATTTGCCGATACCGGTCTGCAGGTTAATCAGCGCTACTTCTATCGGATCACCCCGTTCAACGACCAGGGCGAGGGAACTTTCGCAGGGTTCAACCGTGCGACGCTGGCTTCGCCGCCCGGGCAACCCGCAGTATCAAACATTTCCTACCGGGCATTGACGCTCGCAATCGATCCGGGGCCAAATCCGGCGCCGACACAATTCTCGATCATGGCGTCGATGGATTCCTCGCAATTCTTTGTCGGACGGGATGGCTCATTAGGTTTGACGCCTGTCTGGCAGACATATTCATCCTGGGGAGCAGGCTGCGGAATCAGAATGACCGGGCTGCACAGCTGCCATGAGTACGGATTCAGCGTCATCGGTAGAAATGGTGATAGTGTTTCGACGGCGGCAGGACCTCTGGGGAGCCAGGTGCTACCGTGTTTCTCCGCGGTGCGGACAACCATGGCCGGTTGGAACATGGTTTCACTTCCACTTGATCTGAAGAACCCGAGGACCTCGTCCATTTTCCCGTCGGGCTTGTCGAAGGCTTTTTCCTATGAGGGCGGCTACGTTCGGCAAGATTCAATGCGAGATGCTGTCGGGTACTGGCTGAAATTTGACACGAGTGAATCGCTCACGTTTTCCGGTGATCCGTTGCTTCAGGATTCCATCCCGCTCGTGAGCGGGTGGAACCTGATCGGGTCGATTTCCACTTCGCTCGATGTCGCCTCCATCCAGAAGGCTCCTCCGGATCTCCTGATCTCGCCATTTTTTGGGTTCGATGGGGCTTATATGATCGCCGATTCTCTTCAACCGGTCAGAGGATACTGGGTGAAGGCGAAGACTTCAGGCAAACTGACACTTTCTTCTCCGGCCGGAGCTCAAACCCCGATGGTTGGCAAATTAAGCGGAACCCAGACTCCGATGGCCGGCAGATCCACCGCCACGGGATCCGGCTCGCGCAACACATTTGTGTTCGAGGATAAGTCGGGACATAGGCAGACTCTCTCCATTGCCGAGATTATGTCGGTTGAACCGGCAACTGAGGCACGCGAACTCCCCCCGCTTCCACCTTCGGAAGCATTCGATGTCCGCTTTCAGTCACAGCAGTCCGAGGAATCTCTACCGGAAGATCCTGCGATCTCTCGTCAGTTTACTATCATGCTCCAGAGTGGAGGGAGAGCTGTTAAACTTTCATGGCAGATGGCGAGCACTCGAGGCAGGATCTTTCGATTTATCCAGGGGAAGAATGCGATGACTCTTGCCGCCACGGGATCGCTGACGCTTCCTTCGGAGACCAGGACATTAATCCTGGAGGTCCAGGGCAAGCAGACTCCGTCAATCCCGACGGCGTTCGCCCTTCATCAAAATTATCCGAACCCATTCAATCCGACAACGTCGATTGAATACGATCTACCTGTTGCGAGCCATGTCACCCTCATTGTCTACAACCTCCTCGGCACCGCGGTGTCGACACTTGAAGAGGGCCTGCGATCGGCAGGTTATCATGAAATTCGATGGCAGCCACTCCAGGCGAGCGGTGTCTATTTCTACCGGCTGGAGGCTACTGGTGCCGAGAATCCTTCCGTGAAGTTTCAGGATGTCAAGCGGATGGTGATTCTCAAGTAACTTTCAGGCGGCGGAATTTCGTGCTGCTTCATCGAAGATTGAGAAAGATTTCACGGAGCTGACGGATAGTTTCAGCGATATGTTCCTCTCCGATGATCAAGGGAGGAAGGAATCTCAGGACATTTTGATTCGTACAGTTTAAGAGAATACCACGACTTCGTAGTTCGCTTACAATCGGCTCACCTTCCCGCGTCAATTCCATTCCCAGCATCAAGCCGAATCCTCTCACGTCTTTCACGACTGAAGGAAATTCCTTTTTCAATCCGGAGAGGCTTGCCTTCAACGTCTTGCCAGCCGTTTCGGCATTCTTCATCACACCGTTTTCCATAATTTGCTGAAGCACTACCACCCCTGCCGCGCAGGCGACGGGGTTGCCGCCAAAAGTCGTGCCGTGCACGCCGGGCTCCAGCACGTCCTACACGGCTGAATTCCCCAGAATAGCCCCGAGCGGGAGTCCTCCGCCCAGCGGTTTCGCGACAACGACAATATCGGGTGACGCGCGGTAGTGCCCGAAGCCGAAAAGTTTCCCGGTACGCCCTATTCCCGATTGAATCTCATCGGCGATCAGGAGAAAGCCGAATTTTTTCCTGAGAGTATCTATCTCATCTGACATTTCGGGGGACACCGGACAGATCCCGCCTTCACCCTGAACGAACTCGGTCACGACAGCCAGCGTTTTCGCTCCCACCGCCTTGCGAAGTTCCTGGGCGTCATTGAACTTGATGATCCGGAAATTCTGCAGGAGGGGCTCGTACCCGTCTCGGTACTTGGGCCGATCCATCATCGAGAGAGCTCCCATGGTGCGGCCATGGAAGGCGTTCGTAAACGAAATGATTTCCGACTTACCCCTGTTCGACCCCCATTTCCTCGCGATCTTGATTGCGCCCTCAATCGCCTCGGTCCCGCTGTTGGTGAAGAACACCTTCGAGAATCCGGAATGTTTAACAAGGAGTTCTGCCAATTGGATTTGCGGCTCCTGGAGGTAGTAATTCGAAAGGTGAATATATTTGCGAGCCTGCCGCCCGATCGCTTCGAGCACCTTCGGGTGTGCATATCCGAGGGCGTTCACGGCCAGTCCGCCGAACATATCGAGGTAACGTTTTCCGTCAGGAGCGAAGAGGTAAACCCCCTCGCCGCGGTCAATTTCAAGCGGAATCCGTTCATAGGTGTGGAAAAAGTATAAGGCTTCCCGGTCGAGCGATTCCATGGGCTCCTTTCCGAACATTAAATTCCTGAAAATAATGCTTGCATAATAATACATAGAATTGTATATTTATGCAACTTGAATTTACACGACCCCGATACGAGTCCTTGATTACTGCTGAGATCATCGGTGCTTCAGGGTACTCCGGCGCCGAGCTGCTCCGGCTCCTCTCGGCGAGAAACGACGTGCGTCTGAAGAAAGTCACCGCCCACACCTTCGCCGGCAAGAAAGTGGAGGAGCTCTATCCTGTGTTTTCGGGCAGACTCGAGATGGAGTTCGAAGCATTCTCCGATCGGTTAGAGGGAGTCGAAGTCGCGTTTATCGCTCTCCCGTCCGGCGAAGCAATGAACGTCGTCCCTCAGCTCGTGGCGTCGGTCGGGCGCATGATCGACCTCAGCGGAGATTTTCGGCTTCCTTCGCCGGCAGTTTACGAAAAGTACTATCAACATCAGCATGCAGCTCCGTCCCTTCTCCAAACCGCGGTCTACGGCCTTCCCGAACTGTTCTTCGATTCGATAAGAGAGGCTCGCCTGGTCGCAAACCCGGGTTGCTATCCGACGGCTGCTATCATCGCCCTCGCTCCGGTATTGAGGAAGGGTATTATAACTCCTCGGGAGCGGGGAGGAGTTCTTCGGTCGATCTCAGCTTTGCAGAAGTCAACGAAAACGTCCGCGCCTACAAAATCGGCAGACATCAGCACACGCCGGAAATGCAATCGGTTCTGGAGGGTCAAAGCGGGGAGCCTGTATCCCTTTCGTTCGTCCCGCATTTGGTTCCGATCACGAGGGGAATTTACACGACCATTCACGCGGATCTAAAGGTGGAGGCGACCGAGTCGGATCTCATCGAGCTGTATGAATCATTTTATCAGCATGCCCCCTTTGTTCGAATCAAACGCCAGATACCCCAGATCCGGGATGTGCTCTATACTAACTATTGCGATATCGGGCTGACGATCGATCGCCATTCAAACCAGCTCGTTCTCATTTCAGTGATTGATAATCTCATGAAAGGTGCGGCTGGCCAGGCGGTTCAGAACATGAATATCATGTTCGGGCTCCCGCAGGAAACGGGCTTACAATTCTAAGGAGCTTCTGATGTACAGCGAATGTCAATGCGGAATCACCGGACCGAAGGGGTTTCATGCAGCCGGGGTCCACTGCGGAATCAAGAAGGTTAAGAAAGACCTCGCACTCGTGTATTCAAGCGAGCCGGCACGCGTCGCCGGGATATTCACCACGAATAAGGTGCCCGCTGCGCCGGTCATCGTAGACAGACTGCAACTGACGAGATCCTCATCCTTCCGCGCGATCCTGGTGAACAGCGGAAACGCCAATGCCTGCACGGGTGAGCGGGGACTCAACGACGCCTGGTCTATGGTGAGCCTGACTGCCGCGGCGCTCGATGTTCATCGCGGAGAGATTCTCGTTTCATCGACCGGAGTCATCGGCCAGTATCTCCCGATGGACAGTCTTGCAACGGGGATTACTGAAGCCGTTTCGATGTTAGATGTTGACGGTCACACGGCGGCGGCTGAGGCCATCATGACGACGGACAAGTTTCCGAAGGAACTGGCTGTGAGAGTCGATCTCGATGGAGTCCAGGTGATCATCGGCGGCATGGCAAAGGGCTCGGGAATGATCGCGCCCAACATGGCGACGATGCTCGCGTTCATCACCACCGATGCCGACATCTCCACCGAGCTTCTTCAGTCCTCCCTTAAGGAAGCGGCGGATCATTCGTTCAACCGGATTTCTGTCGACGGAGATACGAGCACGAACGATATGGTCCTGATTCTGGCCAACGGAATCGCGGGGAACCGGAAACTCGTTGATTCGGAAGACCCCTGTTACAAGACCTTCTACGAAGCGCTCGAATATCTACTCGTGAGATTGTCCAAGATGATCGTCATGGACGGGGAGGGGGCGACAAAATTCGTGGAGGTCTATGTCACCGGCGCGGCCACGGAAGAAGCGGCAGTTCAGGCCGGAAAGGCAGTAGCAAATTCAAACCTTGTAAAAACAGCGATCAATGGGGAGGATGCCAACTGGGGTCGGATCCTCGCCGCCGTCGGTTACTCCGGCGTCGAATTCGATCCTGCGGATGTCGAGATTTTCTTCGATGAGGTTCCAATCCTTCGTCAGCAGTACTTGCTAGGATTCTCGGAAGAAGCCGCCAAACGAGTCCTCAAGCAACGTGAGATCAAAATCACCGTCGATCTTCATCAGGGCGATGCCTCGGCGTCTTTCTGGACGTGCGACTTGTCCAAGGACTACGTTGCCATCAACGCCAACTACAGGACCTGAAATGTTGAGGGGCGTTTTATGACCGGAAATTATCCTCAGGTAATTGAATCGGTGCTGTCGATCAAAGAAAAAACAGAGGTGCTGATCGAAGCTCTTCCTTACATCAGGAGGTACGAGGGGACAATTTTCGTCATCAAGTACGGCGGTGCGGCGATGATCGATGAAGCGCTTGAGGAGACGTTTTCCCAGGATGTGACGATCCTGAAAAAGGTCGGCATCAGGATCGTGATCGTCCACGGCGGGGGAAAGGATGTCACCGAGATCGCCGAAAAGCTCGGAATGCCGTCACGGTTCATCGACGGACAGCGCTTCACCGACGAGGGGATGATGGAAGTTGTTCAAATGGTTCTTGCCGGCAAGACAAACAAGGATATTGTGGCGCGAATCAACCGGCATGACGGCGATGCGGTCGGATTGTGCGGTATCGATGCAGACTTGCTCAGAGTGAAGAAGGCGTCCGGAAAGAACGGGGACCTCGGCCTGGTCGGCGAGATCACCCGGGTCAATGTAGCGTACCTGAAACTGCTCCTCGACAACAATATCATGCCGGTGATCGCCCCGATCGGAGTGAATGAGTCGGGTCAGGCGCATAATATCAACGCAGATGTTGCAGCCGCGAGTATCGCCGCAGCGCTAAAATCAGAAAAACTGGTGTATCTCAGCGACGTGGAAGGGGTGATGGCTCAAGGCGGTCTGATCAACAGCATGAACCGGGATCGGGCACACCGTTTGATAACCGAGGGCACGATCAGCAATGGAATGATTCCGAAGATTCGCTCGGCGTTCACGGCACTCGACGCGGGCGTCAACAAGGTGCATTTGATAGACGGACGCGTTACACATTCACTCCTCCTGGAAATATTTACCGATGCCGGTGTCGGGACCGAGCTCGTGGATTCGTAGAAGGTTTATCAGTTTGAAATCGCCGACGCTTTCCCAGTTCCGGGCAGGGTCGGGTTAACAGCAATATCAGCAGGATATTTTATGAAGAGAGACTTTGTATCGTTGGCAGGCTTTTCGAAGGAAGAAATTTCGGCGATCTTCGAGCTGTCCGGTTGGCTCAAGGAGCAGCCCCGGCCCGATTATCGACCCCTTGCCGGGAAGAGTGCCGCGCTCATTTTC
>VBOC01000153.1 GCA_005877655.1 Ignavibacteria bacterium | reverse complement strand
ATCGTACCGGGTGCAGGTCTCGGCAAGTTCCGCTTTCTCCACGACAGTGGTCGATCAGAGCGGACTCCCGGCGGTTTCCAACGCGATCACAGGCCTCCACGCCTCCACGGCTTACTACTGGCGTGTGAATGCCACCAATTCGGCGGGCACAAGCGCATGGTCCGGAAGCTTCGGCTTTACGACCGTGAGCGGGCCCCCTCCCGTCACTGTGTGGAAATTGGTCTCTCTGCCGGTGACGGCCGCAGATCCGCGAACGACGGTTCTCTTCCCGACGGCGATCTCGAGTGCATACGCGTACAACCAGGCGGGCGGGTTGACCGCGACCGATGTTCTATCGAATGGGGTCGGATATTGGATCAAGTTCGGTGCGGACCAGACAACAAATTTTCAGGGAACTCCGATCCTCTCCGACACAGTTGACGTGCAGAGCGGATGGAATCTGATCGGCTCGATCAGCTCCTCCATCCCCGTATCGGCCGTCAGTTCGCTGCCCCCGAACATCACAACATCAAATTTCTTCACGTACAGGAATGGATACGAGGTCTCACAGACTATCGATCGGGGCAACGGCTACTGGGTGAAGGTCACTCAGGCCGGCAAACTTGTTCTTTCATCATCATCGGCAGCGACTTCCGCCAATCGCGTCATCATCTCACTGACCGGAGAAACGCCGCCGCCTCCTCCGGAGGATGTTATGTCGGTCGGCTCGGGGGAAACACCGCGCCAGTATGCGCTGGCACAGAATTTCCCGAACCCGTTCAACCCTACAACCGCGATTCAATTCGATTTGCCTAGGGCCGGCCATGCCACGCTGAAAGTCTACAATACTTTGGGAGAAGAAGTGGCGTCCCTCGTCGGCGGCGATCTTCCGGCGGGCAGCTTCCAGGCGGTCTGGAATGCAAGCGGGATGCCGAGCGGCACCTATTTCTATCGATTGATCTCAGGGGATTTCTCGCAGATACGGAAGCTCGTGCTCATGAAATAGCGTAACAGCACGGCATTCTGCTCGATTTGGGCTATCCACCCATCCACCAGGCGGCATCGCGCGCAAGCGCGGTGCCGCTTTGTTTTCGTAACCCCCGTCTGCTCACCCTCCCGACTGCGCCAATCCTTCCGAACCTTTTCCCTGCGCCCGATCCGCTCACACTTCAGTTTGAATTCGTCTGAATCTTTTCTGCGATTCAGGTGCGTTTGTGCGGATTCAATCCATCGCGTGGTTAATTGTCCGACAACGTTGCCGCCAGCCGGGCTACAAGAATTTCAGTGTTTTCCCGATACCATGCGTCTGCGGGAGTTCGTAATTTTACGAGTCAAAAAAATAATCATGAGGGAGAACAAAACATATCTCAGAAGGAGCGGGAGCGGGGCGGCAGCCGCGCGGCGCAATAGCGCTGTGGCCACCGAATCCACAGGAATGAACTATTTTGGAGAATGCAACCGTGCGAAAGCGAACGTTGTTCATCAGTATGCTCTTGCTCTCTACACTGATCAATCTCAAGGCACAGACCGGCCCATGGGTTAGCGCGTACTACGCCGGCTGGAGCCAGGGCCAGGCCAACGACGGTCTGCTTCCGGCTCAGAACATCGACTACGGAGCCCTCACCCACGTCATCCACTTTTCTCTCGTACCCGGTTCGAACGGCACGCTCGATTATTCGAGCAACAGCATCACTCAGGCGAACTCTTCCGCTTTAGTCCAGGCCGCACATGCGGCGGGCAAGAAGGCGCTGATCTGCGTCGGAGGATGGGCCACCGATGGCGGCTTCCTCGGCGCCACCGGAGCCGCGACCCTTCCCACCTTTGTCAGTAATCTTGTCGGTTTTATGACGAGCCGGGGATACGACGGCGTCGACATCGACTGGGAACCGTTGAATCCGGGCGATGCCGCGCAGTACACCGCCTTGATCACAGCCCTGAGAACCGCGCTCGACGCCGTGAGTCCGCGCCCGCTATTGACGGCCGCCACCGCCTGGCAGCCCTCGATCCTGGCGCAGGTCCAGTCGAAGTTCGATCAGATTAATATCATGACCTACGACCTCTCCGGCGCATGGGGCGGGTGGGTCACGTGGCACAATTCCGCCATCTACGACGGCGGTTACACCTTCCCGAGCACAGGCGGACCGGTTCCGTCGGCGAACGGAATGGTCGACGGCTTCACATCGGCGGGGATCGCGAAAGGCAAGATCGGCATCGGTATCGATTTCTACGCCTATGTCTGGAGCGGAGGGAGCGGAACCCCGGCCGGCGGAGCAACTGAACCGCGTCAGAGCTGGTCAAGCGCCCCCTCTGTTCAGTCGAACCTTCCCTATTCATCCATGATGCAGACCTATTATCAGCCCCAGTATGTCCACTGGGACGCCGGCGCGCAGGCTGCGTATCTCGGCATCGACAACGCCGGTTCGGCCAATGACAAGTTCATTTCCTACGACGACGAGACGACGTGTCAGAAAAAGGTACAGTACACCAGGGATAAGGGGATAGGCGGAGTGATCATCTGGGAGCTTGGCGGTGGGTATCTGCCCTCAAGCTTTCCCAATCGCGACCGCTTGCTTCAGGCCCGGCGGAGGAACCCCGACAGTCCCGCAGGCCCCCCTGTTGGCCTCTCCGGCCAACGGCACAACGGGCGTTGCGACTGCTTCCACACTCACCTGGAACAGTTCCACAGGCGCCACATCGTACCGGGTGCAGGTCTCGGCAAGTTCCGCTTTCTCCACGACAGTGGTCGATCAGAGCGGACTCTCCACAACCTCGGGTGCGGTCACAGGCCTCCAGACCTCCACGGCTTACTACTGGCGCGTGAATGCCACCAATTCGGCCGGCACAAGCGCATGGTCCGGAAGCTTCGGCTTTACGACCGTGAGCGGGCCCCCTCCTCCCCAAGCGCCCGCCGCACCGGTCCTGGCTTCTCCCGCAACCGGCGCCACCGGAGTCGCCACCAATCCCACGCTCGCGTGGAACGCCTCTTCCGGCGCTTCGTCGTACAGGCTGCAGGTCTCCGCAAGCTCCGCCTTTTCGACCACGGTCGTCGATCAGATCGGACTCTCCACAACCTCGGGTGCGGTCACAGGCCTCCAGACCTCCACGGCTTACTACTGGCGCGTGAATGCTACGAATTCATCGGGGACAAGCGGCTGGTCGGGTGCATCAGGTTTCACGACACTCGCCGGTCCTCCTCCAACGTCATCGGATCTCTGGGTGGCACAGGACAGGTTGCTCGCGCCCTGGATCAATGCTTCGTGGTCTGCGACCGTCGATTATTCGAGCGGCGAACAGCACTATGGCGGCGCCGCGTCCGTCAAAGTAATCCAGAACAGCTGGGGGGGCTTGAGCGTGCACAGCGGAAACTGGGGATCCCCGGTCAACTTCGATCCCGCCGCGTACAAGAGTCTCGATTTCGTACTCTATACTTCGATGAGCGGCGTCTCGATCGGAGCTCGGCTTGAAAATGAACTCGGATCCTCCTTCCCGAGTGTCAATTACGGATCGGTCCCCGCGAATCAATGGATGGCGGTTTCCATTCCGATGAGCCAGCTCAATCCGGGAAACCAGCCGATACACCGCGTGGATATCATGGAAGGCAGCGGCGTTTCAAAAACTTACTTCGTCGACGATTTACGATTCGTGGGCTCAGGCGGACACTCGGTTCCCGCCCCCCCCACCCTGAGCACGCCGGCAACCGGCGCCACCGGAATCGCAACGAATCCGGCGCTGACCTGGAACGCCTCCTCCGGCGCCGCGACCTATCGTGTCCAGGTCTCGACGAGCTCCGCCTTCTCGGCCACCGCAGTCGATCAAAGCGGACTCACGGCGACATCGTACGCGGCGAGCGGCCTCCAGAACTCGACAACCTATTACTGGCGCGCATGCGCGGTGAATTCAGCCGGAGCCGGCGGTTGGTCGAATGCAAACGCGTTTACGACGATGGCGGCTTTACCGCTGGTACTCGCGGCTCCGGCCCTCTACTCGCCCTGGAATTACGCGACGGTAACGGGGGCGAATCAGCAGCTGGTCGCTGTTTTCTGACCAGGCCGGAATTCCCGGTACCTCATTAAGCCTGGGGGGCTTCATCAACGGCACCGTCTATTTCTGGAGGGTCAGCGCGTCGAATGCCAGCGCAGGGAGCCCCTGGTCAAGCATCTATCACTTCCTGGTAAGGACGACCGGAGTGGTGCTTTCCTCCGGAACATCGATCTTCGGGCAGGCCGAAAATATCGTGCCGCAGTCGTACGGGCTTGCACAGAATTTCCCGAACCCGTTCAATCCGACGACAACGATTCAATTCGATCTGCTGCAACCGGGACACGCCACATTGAAAGTCTACAACGGAGTGGGGGAAGAGGTGGCGACGCTGATCGAAGGAGATCTTCCGGCCGGCAGGTTCGAGGCCGTCTGGAACGCAAACGGGGTGCCGAGCGGAACCTATTTCTATCGGCTCCTGGCGTCTGCGTCCTCGCAGACCCGAAAGCTCATCCTCTTGAAGTAGACTCTCGGCGGAGCATTGAATCCGGCCCAATTCGGATTCCAGGGACCGTGGACCGGGCGGTGCCAAGCGTCAGCGAGGTACCGCCTTTTTTTTAACGAGCTCGCTCTCAGGCGGTCTGTCTGAAACGCTGCAGTTTATAGAGGAGGGCTCTCCTGCTAAGGCCCAGAAGCTTCGCTGCTTTCGAACGATTGTTCTGAACCGAGGCAAGAGTTTGAAGGATGATCGCCTTCTCCGCGGCCTGAAGGGTCGTCCCGAAGGGGATGAAGATCGGCGATTGAGTCCCCCGATGCCCGGTGATGCGCTCGGGGAGATACTTTGGTTCGATCTTTTCATCGGGGCACATGACGACGGCGCGTTCGACCACATTTTTCAGCTCGCGGACGTTGCCCGCCCAATCTGCGCGCAAGAGCAGCTCGATGGCACCATCGGAGAACCGTTGCCGCGATTTGCTATATTGCTCGCTGAACATATTGAGAAACTCCTCGACGAGCAAGGGAATGTCCTCTCTGCGCTCCCGGAGCGGAGGAATGAAGATTTCAATGACGCTGAACCTGTAGTAGAGGTCCTCGCGCAAATCGCCCGACTTCAGAGCCGCAGAGATATCTTCATTGGTCGCGGCCAGCGTTCTCACATCGACGGTGATATCCTCGTCTCCCCCCAATCTGCGGAATGTTTTCAGCTCGATGGCGCGTAGCAATTTCACCTGCGTGTCGGGATGCATTTCCGCCAGCTCGTCAAAAAAGAGCGTGCCGCCGTCGGCGAGCTCGAAACATCCGGCCTTCTTTGGCAGGGCCCCGGTGAACGCTCCCCGCACATGCCCGAAGAGCTCGTTTTCGATAACCTCTCTGGGGAAGGCCCCGCAATTGACGGCAATAAAGGGCTTGCCGGCCCGCTCACTCTGGGCATGGATCAGCCTCGCGACGACCTCCTTCCCGGTGCCGCTTTCCCCGGTGATGAGGACTGCCGTGGGCGACTTCGCAACGAGGGCGATCGCAGACTGGATCTCCAGGATTGCGTGGCTCTCGCCGACAAGTTTCGGCTTCGGGCTTCATCCGTCCTCGTGTATGGAAAGATTCATGATCATCAAGATACTCTCATACCGGACCAATCACAATCCTCCGATTTGTGTAATTTTATTACTACGGTGATACAAGTAGCTCCCCCGGGGAAGACATTAGAGAATTTGAGTGATGAATTCCGGGAAGATTCACTCAAATGGGTTCAGACCTTCAGTTCTGCCAGACCGCTCTCAAAAGCATAACGGACGAGGCCTCCGGTGTCGTGGATATCGAGCTTCTGCATCAGGTTGTTGCGGTGGGTGTTCACGGTATTGACGCTGAGGAACAGTTTTCCGGCGATCTGCGGACTTGACAGGCCCTGGGCGATGTATTTCAGCACCTCGGTTTCACGCCCCGTCAGCCGGGTCTTCGAGGCCACTGCGGGGTGCGTCTCCTTCTCCTCCTTCGCCTTCCGGATGAAGCCGTCCACGATCAGTTTTGAAACGGTCGGGCTGAAGAAATTCTCTCCCCCTGCGACCGCACGAACGGCAGCGAATATTTCCCGTTTCTCCGCGCTCTTCAGCACGTAGCCGTTAGCACCCGCCCGGATCATCTCGTAGACGTAATCCTCATCTTCGTGGATCGTGAGTATCAGCACGCGCGTATTCGGGTTGTTTCTCTTGATAGCCTGCGTCGCCTCGATGCCGTTTACTCTCGGCATCGTGATGTCGAGAAGCACGATATCCGGATTACACTTTTCCGCCAGGCGGATTGCCTGCTCGCCGTCGGAGGCTTCACCGACGATCATAAACTCCGGTGAACTTTTAAAGAGCGCCCTCAGGCCGCTCCTTACGACGCCGTGGTCGTCCGCGAAGAGTATCTTAATCTTTTCCATGGGTGTGGTTTGATTCCAGTGGGATTTCGACCCGGATCTTTGTACCCTTTCCGGGCACCGATTCAATCCGGCATGTGCCGTTGAGCAGCTCGGCCCGTTCCTTCATGCTCAGCAGCCCGAGCTTGTACCCTCGAACGGAATCTGATCGGATCTTTTCAATCTCAAAGCCGCGCCCGTTGTCGTTAATGTCGAGCCGGATGATGCCGTTCAGGCGCATGAGCCGCATCGACACCGTTTTTGCCTCGGCGTGCTTTGCGACGTTCGAAAGCCCCTCCTGGGCGATTCTGTAAAGAGTCAACTCGACGGGCGGATCCAGACGCTGCGGGGAGCGTGCTTTCATTTTAAAGTTGGCCCTCGTGTGATTAATTTTCTGAAATTCTTCGCAGAGGAGACGCAATGCGACATGCAAACCCATGTCGTCCAGTGTGGTGGGCCTGAGATGGGCTGCGATCCGGCGCACCTCCTGGATATTCGCGTTAATCTGCCGCTTGATCAACTGAAGCTTTGAATGGACTTTACGATCCTTCTCCGGAATTTCGTTTTCAAATGCGCCGATGTGAAGCTTGGTGGCGCTGAGCCGCTGGCACACGTCGTCGTGGAGCTCATGGGCGACTCGCCTTCGCTCGGCCTCCTGCGCTTCCAGAATCCGCTTGGGGATCTCCCGGAGCACATCTTCCGACCTCCGGCGCTCGACGACCCGCCCGAGCTGGATGCCGATTTGCGCCATGACATCCAGAAGCTGTTCGTCCGGTTTTTGAAGGAGATCTGAAAAAAATTCGAGCACCGCGACAACTTCGGACCCGACGAGAATGGGAAATGCGAATCCGCTCCTGATTCCAACTTCGGAGCATGCCTGTGCGCGGAGGAAATTGGAATCCTCCGCAAGGTCGACAATGAAGGTCGATTCTCCGGTCGAGAAGACTCTGCCCGGAAGCCCGATCCCTCTCGACAGCGAAAGGGACTCCGTGGCATGACGGAATACCTCGAACCGTTTCGGCTCGGCAAGGTGCCAGATGGAGGTCGGGACCAACCGATCGGGGGAATCCTCGTCCACAATGTAAACGTGGCCGATCGGCCAGCCGGTAATCAAACAAACTTCTTCGAGGCATCGCCGGTACACGTCGTTGATGCCCGAGCCCATGTTGGCCGCGACGGTGACGACGTTCAGCAACTTGACATAGGAGGTTTCCTGCTGCAGGGCTGATTCAACACGCCTGCGCTCAGATATCTCGGTTTCGAGGCGCCTGTTCACCGTGGCAAGCTCGACGGCTCGGCGGCTCAGGTCGAGGATCACCTCCTGAAATCCGCGATGGGTCATTTCGTACGGCGACAAACTCTGGGCAAGGAAATCCGACCCGAGTTTGGCAATCTTGCTGCTCTCCCCGAGCGTCGAGGCCTGCAGGAGGGACCGGATAAGCGCCTCCTCGTGAATCTGAGCAATATCGAGGCAGCCGAGCCCCGCCTGAACCGCCTGCCTGCCGATTTCATAGGCGGATTGCAATGCCGCTTCCCCCGCGCCCCCGACATACGTTGCCAGGATCTTGCCGTATCGCTCCGCAAGTTTTTGGTATTGAGTGCTCATCGGTTTAATCCCCGGTACCGAAGTACAAGCACGAGGGCATCGTCCGCCCGCGTCCCGAACTGAGTGCAGATCCGGTCCGCCAGCCGCTGCGGCTGGTCGCGGTAGTCAGATCGTTCGACAAACTCCTGGCGGATGCCGTCGGAAGCAAAGACCAGTAAATCGCCTTCCTTTAGGCGCAGACTGGCCGGGCGGAGCTCCGGCAATTTGTGCCCAACGACCCCTCCCCACCCGATGATGCGATGGATCCGCTGACCCGGTTGCGAACCCTCGCGCACGAGGATTCCCTCGACGTTTCCTACCCCCAACCAACTGGCGCTGTTATTTCCCGTGTCGAGAGAGGCGATACTCATTACCACTCCGCGCGTTCCCCTCAGGTGTTCATGGCATCGCCGCACAAGCGGGATGAGCGGCTCCTCAGGGTGTTGCTCGAGCGCCGCTACGGCCTTTCTTGCGGCAGCAGCTGCTTCAGGTCCATGTCCCAATCCGTCCACGACTCCGACCAGCGCCCCTCCCTCAAAGTGCTTCACCACGTGCAGGTCCCCCGACTCGGTTTCACCGGGAAGAGCAACTCCCGCGCAAGCCCAATCAAGGACGGTACCGACCTCGTTCTCCATCTTACATCCACTTTTTCATAGTGACCGTGGTCCCCTTCCCTTTCTTCGAGACAATTTCGAATTCATCCATCAGCCTGCGTGTCCCGGGGAGCCCCAGGCCCAACCCTCTTCCCGTTGTATAGCCGTCTTTCATCGCCTGCTCCACATCGGCGATGCCGGGACCTTTGTCGCGGGCGATGATCATGATCCCTGTCTTGAGGCTCTGATGGAGGGGTCGCAGGATGATTTCGCCTTTCCCTGCATATTGAATGATATTACGCGAGACCTCTGAGATCGCGGTCGCTATCAATGTCGGAAGGCTGCCGTTCAGTCCGATCTCACTGGCCATCTGACGCCCTGCCTCGCGGGCGGTCACGACGTCCGCCTCTGAAGAGATGGACACCTTCACCTCATCCGCGTCTCTCACGCGCCTCAACTCCTCTCGTCTTGAGATTCAACTGTGCAAGACCCTCCTCGAGATCGAGTGCGGTCGAAATCCCTTCCAGTGTGAGGCCAAGCTGTACCATTGTGAATGCAACTTCGGGCTGGACGCCGACGATGACGGTTTCCGCCCCCCGCAATCTGATCATGTGTGCGAGCGCGCGCAGAGTCTGCGTCGCAAAGGAATCCATGATGTCGAGCGCTGTGACGTCGACAATAACGCCGCGGGAACGGTACTTTCCTACGCGGTCAGTCAGTTCATCGCGGAGCTGGAGGAGATCCTCGTCGGTGAGAGCCGACTGAATGGTCGCGATGAGGTATTGACCCTGTTTGAGAATCGGAACTCGCATCCCGTTTACCCCCGTTTATTGCCGGACCGGCTCAGGCTGCCGGCAAGGTGGTGTCGGTGGTCTCGTGCATATCCAGCGAGACCTTGTAACCGAGCAGCCGTTCTGCTTCCTCGATTCCTCCCTGCAAATCGCCGACGGTGTTCATTTTCCCCAGGTCGACTCCGATCGTCACCAGAGTCTGAGCGATCTCCGAGGACAGCCCCGTGACGATGACCGTCGCGCCCATCAAACGCGACGCCTCGACGGTTTGCACCAGGTGGTTCGCCACCGTGGAGTCGACGGAGGGTACGCCGGTAATATCTATAACGACTACTTTTGCCCTATTCGACCTGATCCCGCGGAGAAGCTGCTCGGTGAGCTGGCGGGCCCTCTGCGAATCGATCACGCCGATGATCGGAAGGATGAGCAGCTGAACGAAGCCGACGGCCACGGTATTTGCGATGCGGTTTGCCGCCGGCTCGTACGCGTCGAGTATGCGGTTCAGGAGAGCAAAGTCGGCCTGGTATTTTGCGAAGAGTGAGCGAGCCAGTACGTCGCGCAGCAACAGAACGATGCCCACGACCTCGTTTGTTTCCACTCCTCGTGGAATAATCCTCTCGGAGAGATCGCGCGCGTAGGCCTGCAGAGCTTCTACCGCGCCGGTCTCGAGCACGGCCACGTAATTATCGTACACCGAGGTCGCCTCCGCAAATATTTCTTCCTGGCTCATCGCCGTCAGCAACTGTGCCTGCGTGATTCGCCGGGCCCATTCCTGGCGGAGTTGCGACCGGTTTTCGCGCAGGTGCGCCACCAGCTCTCTCAGGAGACCGGCGGTGGATTCGCCCATGTGCTGGGTCTCTGTTTGATGAGTTCTTCTGCCGTCATCCTTGGCCATGAGGAATCCTCCTTCGGATTATGAATAAATGTCTCTGTACGATTGAATTACCGGCAAAACCGCCCTCACTCCCCTCTGATTTCGTCACGTCACAACACCCTATTATAATCAACAGCAAAAAGAATATCAATACGTGAAATAGCGTAATTTTTTTCTCACTCTTTACTGCAATCTAACTAGTGTAATCCCCGTAGTCGGTCGGCCGGAGCCGTCGTGAGAGCCCTCTTTGGCATATTTTGGCCATTTTGCCCCTAGCCCGCAGTTCCGATCATCAAACCGAGCCCGTAGGTCACAGCGGCCTCGAGGACACCCACGAGCGTCATCTCCAGACCGGATGCTACCCAGTTTCGGGTCGTGAGTATCGACTTTGCCGCCCCCACCACAAAATGCGCAAAGATGCTGACCCCGAAAGCCACGACGACCGCTTCAAAACCGTTCAGAAAAAAGAACGGCACAATCGGAATAAATGCGCCGACCGCAGTCGACACAGCCGCCGAAAGACTCGATTTCCACGGGCTGGGAAATCGCTGTTCGGAAAGTCCGAGTTCGTATTGGGCCATCGCCTTCACCATCTGATCCGGATCGCGGGCCAATTTCTCCGCCATTTTTCTGGCGTCGCCCGCTTCGAATCCCTGAAGCTGATAAAAGAGCGCCATCTCTTCGGTCTCTTCTTCCGGATCTTCTTCGACTTCCCGCCTTTCGCGCGATATCTCCGCCTCGTACACCTCGCGTTGGCTCTTCACCGCGAGATAGGCGCCCGCGCCCATCGAAAGAGCCGAAGCGATCATTCCCGCCAGGCCGGAGATCAGGACGTAGTGCTGTTGATTGTTGGTCGCGCCTGCGACGCCGGAAACGATTCCGAAGACGGCACCCAGTCCGTCGTTGACCCCGTAGATGGCGTCCGCTATCCAGGATCCGCTCCGCACGTGCCAGCGCTCACGCTTCAGAATCAGATCGAGCGCGGTGCCCGGACCCAGCACGGGCGCGAGGTTTTGCAGCACCCTCGCGTGCGCTTTTTCCTCGCGGGCAAGTTCCTGGAGAATAGACGGAGCTTGAGAGTCGCCGCCCAGCGCCCTGGCCTGCTGGGCCTCGTAGCGCGACTTGTCCTTATCTTCTTCCGCTTCCAGCCGCTTGATCGCGATCTCCGTGCTCACGTGCCGGTTAATCCATCGCCTCAGCCGTTTTCCCAGGTCATCCTTCGTCGCCGGAACCCCGGCGCCTAATTCCAGAAGCCTCTTCTCCCAGCGGGAGGCGTGGCGCTCCTCGGCTTCCGCCAGTCTCAGCAGGACGGCCTTCCGTCGATCGCTCTTTTCCGATTCGGCGGGCTCCCGGTAGACGCGCGCACTTTCCTTCTCGGCTCGCCAGTTTTGCTGAAGGGCCTTGACTACTTCGCCGGCCGTTACCGCGGGCTTGTTATCCACTTGAGCGTGTGCTGATGCCGAGCGCCCGATGATCCTCGATCCAATATCCCCACGGCACGAAAAGCCACAGGGATAGCCCGCCGATCGCGAGTGCGGTTTCGTTCGGGGGCGGCGGGCCGAAAGAGGAAACCGCATAGGTCAGCACAAAGAAGGCAATCAGCGACCAGAATGCATACCGGCCTCTCTGATCAATTGCGGGCGTCGAACGGGTATAGAGTAACACACCGAAGATGAATAGCGCGCCTTCGACGAGGATCGTTCCCGCGGTCGAATACCACAACCCGAGACCGACATAAACATTGAGTCCGGGGCTGACCGGCAAATCGGGCCGGTGTGTGATGAAGTCGAGAACCCAGTGGCTGAAAACTCCGAACCCGAGAATCCACGCTCCCCGGGTGTCGCGGCGCCTGAAATAGTACACCAACCCGAACCCCAACGCCCATCCCAACGATGTGACGAGACTGTGAGAGATCGGATAATCGTAGAAATCGAGCGGGGTGAAAGGGGTGTTGCCGGGATCGATGCGGACGTGTTCCACCCCGAGGAGCAGGAAGAGAGGCCAGAGCAGATCGAGAAGCTGCACGGAGAGGAACATCGTCCCTAATGAAACCCTGGGTGCGGCTTTTTTGAGCGCGAACGCGGCGGCATAATGACCGATGTACATCGACCTCCAGCGCAGAGTGAGGTAGCTTCAATAATAGCACAAAGTAGTGGAAAGAACAAGCCGCGCTAAGCGATCTGCAATCGCCGTTGTCTAATGCGTTGAGTGATCTGCCGCCCGACTGCCGAATGACAACAACAATTCGTATCTTTCATCCACTGCCATGAAGCCTCGTTTTCGTTTTCTCTGCGTGCCGGCTCTCTTCTTGATTGTTGTCGCGGATTGCTCCGCCTCCTCTGCCGACAGTCTCAGGAGTCTCGCCTTGAAGGGTCCTGCGCCGCGGGAGACTGCCTTCGGATTCAAAGTCGACAATTCCGCGGCGCGCTACTGGGACGAATTCAACCTTGTCCGGAACGCCAACGCAGGCGATCCGCTCGCACAGCACGAGCTGGGTATACGGTACCTGACCCGGGACGGATTCCCCTCCGATACGGCAAAGGCGGCGTTCTGGATAAAGAAGGCGGCCGATCAGAACCTCACTCCTGCGCGTTATAACTACGGATTGATGCTGAACAACGGTTGGGGGATCTCCTGGAATCCTTTCGGAGCGTATGAACAATTTCTCCTTGCGGCGATGAAGGGGATGGTGGAAGCAGAATACGTGGTGGGCCTCTTGCTGACGGACAACCTCACCGTGCCGAGGGATTACGCCGGGGCCTACCGCTGGGAATCACTGGCTGCCGACTCGGGATATGAGGCCGCCAGGGAGATCCTCAAAGAATTTAAGCGGCGGAGACTCGATCGGCGGGCGACACGCCCGGAGTGCGATTCGACAAATCGCAAGGGCAGGAAGGCACGGACGCATCTTTCATCGGTCCCGCAAACGGCATCCGGACTGCAGCCAATCTTCCTCGACACCGAGACTGATTCAATCCCGCTGCCTGATGATACGACGCTTACGCGCGAAGTCCTGCTCGCCGCGAACGCCCAGCTTACAAGAATGCAGGTCCCCAATCCCGCCAGGTCCGAAAAGTCCGATGGCGAGGCCGATTCTGCCATGGTCCGCCGGATCTTCGATGCCGGCGAAGCCGGCAGCCCGGAGGCGCTGACGCTGATCGGGCGGTGGTACGAACGGGGGGCCATCATGAAGGAGGATGCAGTCGAGGCGGCTGTCTACTATCTTCGCGCCATGAGGTTCGACTCACCCTGGGCCTCAGCGCTGCTCTGGAAGATGATCCGGCGCGAGGATTTCTTCCGGCGATTGAAAGAGGAAGCCGACAGGAATGAACCTTCCGCCCAGTTTGCCTGGGCGGAATTGATCGCCTCGGATTTTGATCACCAGTTAACTCAAACGCAGGCCCTCGGGCTCCTTCAGAGCGCAGCTGCGCACGGATATCCGCCGGCCGTGGTCGAGCTCGGGATGAGTTATTATACCGGCACGTGGCTAAAACAGAACCGGGAGAGGGCTATCGGGCTGCTGCAGAAAGCGGACGGGATGGGATTCCGGGAGGCAGGAATTCGTCTTGCGATGATCGACGTGCAGGAACAGAAGAAATCCGCGCCGGCCGGTTCGAGCATGACTGCGCTCCGGCGCGCAATGGAAGACGGCTCCGTGCTCGCGCAAACCATGCTTGCCTATTGTTACGAAACGGGGCTCGGAGTCTCCCGGGATACCTCGGAAGCCGTCCGGCTTTACCGGAAGGCCTCGCAGCGCGGATCGAACGCGGCGTACTCCGCCCTGAAGAACATGTACGACGGGATCCGCCCGCCCGATCCCCGCTTCCGGATTGCCGAATAGACTCATGCGTCAGCCATGCCGTATCGATATAATGTCCCCGTCCTTGACGACGTATTCCTTCCCTTCAAGTCTCCAAAGACCCGCCTCCTTCACCTTTGGGAATGAGCCTCCGTGGGCGATGAAGTCGTCGTAGTGAACCACCTCGGCCCGGATGAACTTGCCGATGAAATCGGTGTGGATCGCGCCTGCGGCTTCCTGCGCGGTCAATCCCGTTCTG
The DNA here is from genome assembly GCA_005877655.1 of Ignavibacteria bacterium. Taxonomy (GTDB): domain Bacteria; phylum Bacteroidota; class Ignavibacteria; order UBA10030; family SZUA-254; genus VBOC01. The sequence goes on along the minus strand of VBOC01000153.1, from coordinate 7,141 downwards.
ATCGTCCATGCCCTGCACTCATCCTCACCGACGGTAAAGAAGGATTGTAGCCCTAGCAGTGCGTAGGCCTCGCGAATCAGCGTATTGAGCGCCGATTCTTTGATCCCATATTCCCCCATGAAGGCCTTTGCTTCCTCGTCCGGAAGTTCCGACATTTCCATTTCAATCTTTCCGAAGAACGAAACGACGTTCGTGTTTTTCTCTCCCGCTTTCGCCGCAACAAGCCTCCCGGTTTCTTCGGCGGCAATCCGCTGGGACTCGTCGAAATTAAGCGCGATAAGAAGAGGCTTTATCGATAGGAGCTGGTAGGTTTTCAGCACATGCAGATCCTCCCTGCTGAACTCGATCGCGCGAAGCGGTTTCCCGCTCTCGAGGATCCTCCGGCACTGTTCGAGCACAGGGAGCTCCCGCTTCATCTGCTCATCCCCCGTTTTTTGAGCCATCTTCCTGATCCGGTCGAGGCGGGTCTCGATGATCGAAAGGTCGGAGAGAATGAATTCCGGCTCGAATGAGGCGATGTCGCGGAGCGGATCGACCGGGCCGTCGGGGTGGGGGACCGCGTCGTTCGCAAAGAGGCTCGAGCCCGATTCTCCCTTTTTCAACCCGACGACGTCGACGAATTCGATGGTCGCCTGCATGGTGGTCTGTGGAGAAAAAAGGGCGGAAAGCCTATCGAGCCGGGGGTCCGGCACTTTGACGATCGCGTGATGGGCTTCCGTTTTCGTCAGTGCGGCGGGACCGAGGTGAGTTTTCGTAATCGTCTGATACAGCGTCGACTTTCCCGAAAACGGCAACCCGACGATGCCTATCTGCATAGTGCTCCTCCTTCATAAAAAACCCCGCTTTATGGGCGGGGTCGTGTGTTACGGTATTTCAGGTTCGATTGTCTCGATCAGACTACGGAGACGTTCTTCGCCTGGAGTCCCTTGGGACCCGTCTCGACTTCAAACTCCACCGCATCGCCCTCGTTGAGGCTCTTGTAGCCGTCACCGTTGATCGCGCGGAAGTGAACGAAAACATCTTCGCTTCCGTTGCGTGAAATGAAACCGAAGCCCTTGGCTCCGTTAAACCATTTGACTGTTCCTTTTTCCATGGAACAAATCCTTTCATAGATAGATAAGAGCCCGGCTCAACCGCCGGGCAAGGTGTACGCCGAAATTACCGACTCTTGAATCGCCCGTCCCGAGATATAACTCCCGATCGGGCTTGTTCCACATGATGGCGTTTCGACCTTGGAGGGTGCGTCCGGTTCATCAGAAGGATTCTAAAAGCGTGCGTATTCTGCGGTTTTTCGTGCAGAATAGCTCTCCGGAAGGAGAAAAGACGGAATACTGTTGTTTGATCTCATAAGATAAGCAAATTACACTTCATTTCCTAATACTATCTGATGCGAAAGCTTGCCTCATGTAAAGTGAGCGGGAATTTTCGTACCATGTATAACGTTTGAGGTATCGATGAACCAAATGAAGGGAATGGTGATTGCTATGGCTGTACTGGCCACACTGGCAGCTTTGCTCCTGGCGGGAAAAAGGTCCGGGACTCAAGGAACCGCTAGTATCGACAAAGGGGCGAAAACCACCCCGTCCCGATCTACCGATACCGCGACATTCGGCGCCGGCTGCTTCTGGTGCGTGGAAGCGGTTTTCCAGAACCTGAAGGGCGTGGAATCGGTTGTCTCGGGGTACTCCGGCGGCAATGTCGCGAACCCGAGCTATGAGGAAGTGTGCACCGGGACGACGGGACATGCCGAGGCATGCCAGATCGCCTATGATCCCGCCCGCATCTCCTACCCGGAGCTGCTGGAGGCGTTCTGGAAGAGCCACGACCCCACAACCTTGAACCGCCAGGGAAACGACGTCGGAACCCAATACCGCTCCGCCATTTTTTATCACAACGAGGAACAGAAGAAGCTCGCCGAGCATTATAAACAGCAGCTGGATTCATCGAAGGCATTCGACGATCCGATCCTCACCGAGATTGTTCCCTTTAAGAACTTTTACGCGGCCGAGGACTACCACCAGAGCTATTTCAATAAGAATGGCAACGCGCCCTACTGCATGTTCGTCATACGACCGAAGCTCGAGAAGTTCAGGAAGGCATTCAAAGACAAACTGAAAACGCAATGAGGTCGATGCGGCGCCGTTTCGCATCGCGGACGATACTCCCTCCGATTTTGGCACGGGCGTTTCACACCCCCAACCGGCCATAACCTGCGATTTCCACCCATTTCAAGGAAATGTGGCGGCGCAGGACACCCCCAGCTTTGCTTTCTGCCCCGCTTTTCCTATCTTAGCTGCGTGCATTCAACGGCATCGGTCCATAATTCTTGAGGTGTAAGTTATGCAGAGTGAATCTGCAGTCGAAGATCTAATTCAACAGCCGGAAATTTCCGCCCCCTTCCGGAAGGCCTCCATGTATGGTGTGCATGAACTCGATCTCACACTGATACGTGCGACAAACTACACGGACGACGGATACCCGATTAAAACGCGCGTCGGCGTAATCCGGAGCAACACGCTCACGCAGATGGGCACGCTGGCGCGTGATCTGGCCAACTACCCGTTCTTCTCAGGTGTGAAGCTAAGCGTGCGGCAGATCGATGAGGCGATCGAGCAGGTTCCGATGAAGGAGATTATAAAGCGGTCGGCGATACCCGGCGTGAAAAGCATCGTCATGCTCGTCGGAGTGCAATCGAACCAGTATCCCCGCGCGCTCGATATCGCATCCTGGTTCCTCCCCCACCGGATCCCCGTCCTGATCGGCGGATTCCACGTGAGCGGAATGCTCTCCATGATCGGCCTGACGTCCGACCTGCGCGAGGCGCTGACAAGGGGCATCACGCTCGTCGCCGGAGAGGTCGAGGGCGGGCGGCTGCCGGGCATCGTTGAAGACGTGATCTGCGATCGGTCTCGCGGGCTCTATAATTTCCTGGACAAGACGCCCGATCTTGCCGATCTCCCGACGCCGCATCTTACGAAAGAGGACCTGAAAGGATTTGCTTCCCCGTTCAGCACGATCGATACGGGACGCGGATGTGTTTTCACATGCGATTTTTGCACAATCATTAATGTGCAGGGTAGAACGATGCGGTGCCGCGATCCTTTGCAGGTCGTAGAATTCGTGCGCCGCAGCTATCACGAGGCGGGCATTGCGCACTGTTTCTTCACCGATGATAACATCGCGCGAAACCCGCGATGGCGCGAGCTCTTTGCGGGCCTCATTCGCCTGAGAGAAGAAGAAAAGATTCCGTTTACGTTCATGATGCAAAGCGACCTCGCGGCCCGAAAGATCCCGGGCGGGGATTTTTTCATCCTCGCTTCAAAGGCCGGCTGCAACCAGGTTTTCTTCGGGGTCGAGAGCGTGAACCGCGAAAACCTCCGCTCGCAGGAGAAGTTCCAGAACCAGGTATCCGAGTACAAGGACCTCGTGGCACACTGCCACTCGCAGGGGATCGCGACGCACGCGGGGTATATCCTCGGCCTGCCGTTTGACACCCCGGAGAGCATTAAGCAGGATATCGCGGAACTGCAGCGGATCGGGTTCGATTCCGCCTCGTTTTACATCCTCACGCCTCTCCCCGGTTCGAAGGACCACCAGCGGTGGTGGCACGACCGCAGGTGGATGGACGAGGATTTTAATACATACGATTCCGCGCATGTGGCGGTGGCTCCGGAGCGGATGACAAAAGATGAGCTCATGGAGGCCTACCGGACGACGTGGGAACAATTCTACTCCACCGAGCACATGGTCAATGTGCTCAAGACCTGGAGGCACGATTGGCGCTATTATTGGGACAGGATTTTCTTCTTTGCCTGGTACCTCTACGCATCGAGAATCGAACGCCTGCACCCGATGAACTGCGGGTTCTGGACGGTCCGGCACCGGCGCGACCGGCGAGCCGGCTTCCCGGTGGAAGCCCCCCTGACATTCTGGTGGGGCCGTCTCAGGTCGGCCGTTACGCGGATCCGGGCGATCACGAAGCTCTTCTTGCAATTCGAGGAGGTCTGGCTGCGGAGCCGGCCGAAGTCCCGGATCGAGGAGGCCCTTCACGAGCATATCCTGAAGACGAAGCAGGGAATTCTCGATTGGCGCGACCTGAAGGCCGGGGAATTGGTCGCATTCTACCAGAAGCTTCACGATGAGATGCCGGAGGTCAAAGTACCCTCTGTCGTCGGTCTCTGGTTCAGGAAGCGGAATCCGTTCGCCGGTTCTTATACAAGGGCATACGCCCAGAGGATCTGGCGGCGGTGGTATTTGCATATATGGAATCCGCTGAAGTGGATCGAGGTCTGGCTGTTCGAATGGGTGAACGGTCTCAGGTTCCTGACGTACTTCCTCGTCGTTGGCAAGTAGCGAAATCAGAAGTCAGCTTAAAGGCTCTCGTCGAGCGGTGTGTCGACGGGAGCCTGCCGCCGGAGAAATAGCGCTTTTCCCGCCAATCTGATCAGACAGCAACGAATGGGCCAACTCGATCACGGGAGCATACTATTATAAGGGGGTTATTTGGAAACGATGTTTATTTACAGTATGTTAATCCATTCAACGGCTAGCTCGCACTGAGCGGTGCACAGTACTCCCCGCCGCAGGACTCACCGGAGAGGAACCGTTAGGCCTTCTTCTGGCTCCACAGCCCGTGCATAGACCGCAATTCACTTCTCATCATTACATGAGGTCACCATGAGACTTTACGTGGGCAACTTGTCGCGGGATGTCACGGAAGAAGATCTGAAGGAGGCGTTCCAGGCTTTCGGAGAGATCAAGGAAGCAACGATCGTTAAAGATCGTTTCAATGGGGTCTCCAAGGGGTTTGCATTCGTGGAAATGCCGGTCGAAGCGGAAGCGAAGGCCGCCATCGAGGCATTACACGGAAAGGAAATGAAGGGACGTTCGCTCGACGTCAACGAGGCACGGCCCCGCCCCGAGCGCAGGTCGGGCGGCGGTTGGGATGGCGGCAGATCGGGCGGCGGACGAAGGGGCGGAGGCGGGGGCCGGCGATCCTGGTAAGGACGCTCTGAACGATGCGCGGGCCCGCGCGGATACTGTGTGCGGGTGACCGCGATCCTGCCCGTTGCAAACGAGGCGCAGATGAATATCCATGTCGGAAATTTGCCGGCCGATCTCACAGAGCAGGAACTGAAAGCGGCCTTTGAATCGTGCGGGACAGTCGAATCCGCTGAAATCATCACCAACCTCCGGACGCACGAACCTCTCGGTTATGGATTTGTCATCATGCAGACGGAGGAGCAGGGGCTCTGCGCGATCGAGAAGCTCAACGGAACTTCCCTCAAAGGAAAAACCATCGCAGTCTCCCGCGCGAACCGACCGGGAGGCCGCCGAAAATCCCACTTCAGGAAACCCCTGGCTCGATAAACTTGTCGCGCATCACCTCTGGAAATCCTTCTTCCCGGGTTGCCGGAAGCATCCGATGACCCGGAAAGCCAACCTCATCACGCGTCGAATCCCGGATCAATGAATCTGCGCGGCTGAATAGCGTTCCGCGGCGCGGGAAGCTGTATCTCCGCCCGGGCTTGTAGAGCACATTTCTGATCCCGTTCCACCCCCAATCGTGCAATCCCGGTGGCATCCGTGCCACACACCCTCCAGAGCAGACTGAATCGATGTGACACACACTCCACAAGTGGCTCCGCGAATCATGGTGTAAGAGGCGCATTCACCACTTCGGAATTGTGGTACGCCTGTTGCAAGCGGGGATGGCAGGCCTGACCGCACAGAATCTGGCCGGGCTGACAACCGAAAATCGAATGAGGAGCGCCATGAAAAAAACACTGATGGCATTGGGATTCATCACATTGATGAGCGCGCTTTCAGGATCGCCCGGATGCAAGAACGACTCGGGGACAACCTCCTACGGAACCCCGCCTCCTCCGCCTCCGGCTTCGAATACAGTCACCATGCCGGGGTTGAGCTTCAGCCCGAGCACGCTTACGGTCACAAAGGGCACGACGATCACATGGAAAAATACGGATGCGACTGCGCACACCTCGACGAGCGACACCCCTGGAATTTGGGACACCGGGAATATCCCCGCGGGGAGCAGCGCAACGACGACGTTTAACACCGCCGGGACCTTCGGGTTCCATTGCACGTACCACAGCGCGATGGGGATGACCGGCACAATCACGGTGCGATGACCAGGAGTGCAACGGCCCATAGTACCCGATCGATTGTGATGCAGGGGTTTGGAGGAGTCGGATGAGAAGGCTTTTTTTTATCGTCGCGGTCCTGGCGGCTTCTGCGTCGACGAGCTTCTCAACAGTGCACACGATCACCAACTCCGGGTTCACATTCTCGCCGGACAACGTGAAGATCGTTGCAGGAGATACGGTCCGCTTCGTCATCACCACCATGCACAACGCTATCCAGGTGAGTAAAGCCACGTGGGATGCGAACGGCAACATGTCGAACGGCGGTTTTTCCGTGCCGTTCGGCGGCGGCTCAATTGTCCTCACCGACACGGGGACGCACTACTATGTCTGTGAGGTCCATGCCTCGATCGGGATGAAAGGAATCATCGTCGTCAATCTCCCCGCACCGCCGCCAAATTCGCTCACGGTTGAGAGCATCGCCGATCAGGATGGAAACCTCTCAACAACCGCCGACCGGATGATGAAAAACTGGAGTCTCAAATTATATCAGGACTCGGTCGGCTCCGGCGTTGTCCTTGATTCTGTCGTTTCCGGGAAGTCGTTCACGGTCGGTAATCTCCCCGGCGGAACATACGTGGCCGTCGAAGCCGACAGCGCATCGTGGTCTCATATTTCTGTCGACTTCGACGGCGTGTCGCAGGGGGCGACGACCGCCCGTCAGTGGCCGGTGACGGTGATCTCGGGCGAAAACCATACGATCGGCTTCCTGAATTTTGGCGCTCACACTATCATGAGTTCCGCCGTATTCACGTTCGTTCCGGAAAGCCTGACCGTTGTATCAGGCGACACGATTCATGTTGTCCTGGACCCGATGCACACTGCGCGTGAGGTGAGCCAATCGACCTGGCTCGCGAATGACACGGTCTCTAACGGCGGGTTCGACCTGCCATTCGGAGGCGGGAGCGCGGTCCTGTCCGCGCTTGGAACCCACTATTATGTTTGCACCGTCCACGCCTCCATCGGTATGAAAGGAA
>VBOC01000152.1 GCA_005877655.1 Ignavibacteria bacterium | reverse complement strand
GCGGCAGAAACCGACCGCTCGGAAAAAGTCCGGGAGGGAGCAATTTTCGGGATCAGCCAGATGGAAGGAGACCGCGGGGTGGACGCGTTGATCAAGCTGGTGCGCAACAATTCAGACAAGAAAGTGCGGGAAAAAGCCGCCTTCGGGCTCGGTCAGAAAGCATCGGAGAAAGCAGTCGCCACATTGAAGGACGTCGTCTTTTCCTCCGACGATACGGATGTGCAGAAGAGCGCTCTGTTCGCTCTCACGCAACTGCCGGACCAGAGCGGCGTGGAATACATCATCAAGATCGCAAAGACTCACCCCAATCCCAAAGTCCGGAAGGAGGCCGTCTTCTGGCTCGGCCAATGCGATGACGAACGCGCGATCGAGGCGTTGATTAAGATTGTTCGGCCCTGATAATCCCCGGAGACCCCGAGCCGCCCGGCCCCTCGCGTCCGAACTCGGCCCGCCCTGCGGAACATGGCGGGACTCAGCGTTTATTTTTGTGGACGGAAGAGGAAGAAGGCCCTGAATACCCTGAATACGAGGTAGGCGAGAAATCCAAGGGCGGAGAAATAAATGTAAAGCTCCCTGTTGTCGGAGCCGATCGAGAAAATTTTGAACAGCGTGAACATCGCCGCGCCGAAGATATAGAGCGGGCCCATGTTGAAATAATGCCCCTCGTCGACCTGCCGCAGTTTCCGGATCTCTTGGGCATCAAGATACTTTTCCCGCGACCCATGCCACAGCATGTTCCTGATGTGAAAAGGATTTCCGTTGGCCGATTTGAGGATCTCCCTGCGATAGAGGGCCGGATCGATGACGTGCAGGGGATAGTGTTCGAAAAAGTAATTGATCAGCTCGATGCAGACCGGTTCCGGGAGCGGGTCCAGCGTGACTTTTGCGAACGATGCCCAGATGCGCCTGAAGACGAAGTGCTCCTTCATCTCGACAACCGCGGCACAGAGCACGGCGATGTTCAACAGCGCTTCGATGAACGTCTGCTGGCTCGGGGATATTCTGTCCAGATTATCAAATAGAATAAGATAGGGCTTTTCGGATCGGCATATCCCCTCGAAAACCGTAGTCTGCAAGCCTGCGCTCCCCAATACCGATAATCGTTTCTTCACCGCGGCCCAATCCATCCGGTCCTCATCGAGCTCCAGCCGGAGGTCGCCATTATAATAGAGCTTCTCGCTCAATTCCCTCAAACATGCTCCGAGGGGGCTTGAATGCTCGATAGAGATCACCTTGTACTGATCCGGGTCGATCCGGACGCCCAGGCGAGCGTGGAGCTTCGTCATGATGAATGCCGAAAAGTCGATCCTCCTCGTGCGCCCCGAAAGTATCCACTTCGCCTCCGTGATGAGCCGGCTCTTTCCAATTCCCTTCTCTCCGAGGACCAGCGTATGGCGGCCCCGCCGGAGATTCCCGACAAGCTGGTATAATTCCTCGCCCCGTCCGAAGAACGCCGTGTCGTGCCGCAGATCCGCGGCCGAACCGGAGCCGGTCATGCAATCCCGGCGCCCCGGCGCCCAGCGGCGGGTGAAAACAGGAGCCCGGACTCCGTCATCGAAAGGAGGCACCGGTTCAGGGTGGAACCGAACCGGTTCTTCGAAGCATAGAGGACTCTACCATTGCCTCCGGCCTCGCCCTCTTCGAGACAAAGAACCACATCAACCGCATGTTCCAGAAGTTTGGGGCCGGCAGCACCCCGATCCTTTGTCACCTGCCCGACGATCAATAGGATGAACCCCTTCTGGTGTGCTGCGCGCCGAAAACTATGGATGGATTTGCGTATCTGCGGCGTGCTGCCCGCCACGGCCCCCGACAGATCGGTGTACATCGCCTGGATGGAATCAATCACCAGAACGGCGGGATGCAGACGCTCAATGTGGCCGATGATCCTCCTGACGTTCGTTTCGAACAGAAGAAAGAGCTTGTTCGAGTTAATCTCCAGCCGATTCGCGCGGAGTTTCAACTGTTGAACCGATTCCTCACCCGTCACGTAGAGCGAGGGGAGATCGATGTTTCTGAGGAGTTGCAGGACGAGCGTCGATTTCCCGGCCCCCGGCGTTCCGATTAGCAGGATAGAGCTTCCTGCGACGAAGCCGCCTCCGAGCAATCGATCGAACGGATCGATCCTCGTCAGCGTTCGGGGAGTGGCGATTCCTTCGACGTCGGGGAGAGCGACCGGCTGGGAATCGCCGGCGCCGATTTCTTCCGTAATGCTGAGGAGTGCGTTCCAGACGCCGCAATCGGGGCACGCGAGGTGGAACGCGGGGTGAGTCCGCCGGCAGTTTGTGCAGCGATAGGGCACGACCGAAGGGCTCGACCATCAGCGGAACCGCCTGATGACAATCGCGATTTGTGTCTTCCCGTTCCGGGGGATCCGGCGGATATTGACCAGGAGTCCTTCAATCGGTGAACGGACTTCCGACCCCCTTTCGGCGGCGGCCTCCTTCGCCGCCAGTTCCTCCGCCCTGAGACTGATCCGTTGAACCTCCAAGAGTGTTCTTGAAGCGCGTTCGGTTCGTGATGCCCTCAGTTCCGAGAACGCCCCCCTCCCCTTCTGTTCTTTCAGACCGCACAGATCAACGGCATCGCGCGAAACGAATCCATTCCGAAACAGCTCCAGCGTGTGAGCACATTCCACAGAGTCGATCCTTAACGCCTCTCCCGCACCGGCCAGACGGCGCTCTATGCCGGAAATTGCCGCCGCCGACTGAGCCTGTACAACCAAAATCTGTTCTCTGAGCAGGGTGATTTGCGCGCCAAAAAAGCGTACGAGTCTCTTGCGGAGAACGACCTCCCCCTCTCTGATTGTGTCGCCCTTTTGCTTCAAAATTACCAGCGATTCCTTCGGTTCAGCCACCGCCGCGATCTGCGAGTAGTTATTCAGTCCGGTGAGGGGTGCGGCCGCCGTATCCAGGTTCATCGCCGGACTACCCTTGATGATCGATTTGATGGTCAGAATCCCCTTCGATATAAAAAGATCCTCGAGGTTGAAATCCCGGACATCTCCCATTGTGGCGTAATTAAACCTGATCCTGCCGGATGCTCCGGAGATCGGGGTGAAGACTCTGATGTTTTCCGGAAGGGAAACAGTTCCGGCGGGGATCAGGTCGCCAAAAAGAAAGATCTCGGCGGAGGTGTCGGCGATGGATGCAATCTGCGAAAGCATGCAGTTGCTCAGGTCGACGGCGCGTACGGTGGACCGGGCCCGGGCGCCCCGGGTGCAAAGGACATTCTTCGCGACGAAATCAGACTGAAACTCCCTGCCGAGCGTGTGCAGGCGATCATCGCGGCCCCTGAAAACCAATGTATGAGGATTAAGTGCGCCGACGACTTCAACCGTGCCCCCGAGCGGTTCCTTCGTGATCATGCTGTACGCGCTCACAGTCGCAAAGACGAGATGATCTTTCGAGAACTCATTGTAGTCCCGCACCGCCGCTTCGATATTATGCTGCGTAACGCGGATGAATCGTTCGTATCCCTGACAGGCGATGATGAATGTCGGCACGCATCCGAGAAGGAAGATGACCGCCAGGGTCTTATCCATTTTTCCCCCCGTGCGAATCCGGTAGCGGTGAGGATTGTTCACCTCGAGAGGGAACACGCACTTTGCAGGAGAGAACGGATAGAAGAGTTTAACGCCGTTCACCGTCATCGTGTCGAGCAATGAATGGGATCCGTAACCGACCACAATGCATATATAGAGGTCCGGGCTCAGCGCGGAAAGCGGGAACGTCACGATCGCGATTGCGGCGATGAATATTGCAGAATGCGTGATCGTGCGGTGCCCGAATCTTCGCTCCAGCTTGAGCGAAACGACCGGCAGGAGCCTCCCGATCGAGCTCGCGGCTGTGTCGACATCGGGCAGGAGCGAGGAAAGCGCGATTGCGGCTGCATTCACCGGATTCAGGGAAACCCCGGTGGTTGTAAGGAGGAGCAGATAAACAAACTCTGCGAACGTTACGTGCGTGGGAGCGGTCATCCGCCGATACTCGAACCAATATCCGGGAAGGATATCATTTCTTCAATCGATAATAAAATTGTTCGACCCGCTCGACTGCTCCGATCTGTTCAAGGGTCCGGTAGTGCGTGTTATAGAGCTCGGACACCGCTCCGAGCGCAGCCCGGCGGAGTCTTCGGCGTTTGAACACCCACGCCTGGCTGGTCATCGTTTCCACAAGATCGAGGATGGAGAGGGCGTTGGCCGGTCCGATCGCACGGATACTGAACCCCGGCGATCGCTCCGCAACTTGTTCTTCCGCCCGGGCGATCAATTCGTCACAGCGTTTACCGTAACATTCCAGGAGTTGCCGGCGGAATGAATCAAAGAAGCGTTCGAAGATTGCCGCAGGTTCCCCGCCCGCTATGCGGCCTGCGGCATCCGTCCCGGTTTCAACAGCAGAGGGCTTGCTCGTTACGCCTGCGGGACGATCGCCGGTTGGCATTGACTCTGCGGGGATTGTCCGGTCTTCGGGACGACCAACGCCGGGAATCGATGCCACGGGGGACGTCCCTTCATCGGGACGACCGACGGTGGGGATCGATTCTACGGAGAACGACCCGCCGTCGGGGCGAGGGGATCGGGGGTTTTTGTCCGGGGGATTTCCGATGGGGCTGCCGCCCGGCGGGTCGAGATCGATCATCGCGCCTCCCCGCCTGAAAGAGTATTTCGAATTTCATCGGTTTGTCGCGCGAGGAGTTTTAATTTCCTCTTGAGATCCACGATCCGGAGTTTGGAATGCATGAGAGCGTCGTATCCGATTTTCCCCTGACCAAACCGTATCTCATCGAAATGCAGAATTTCTTCCAGAATTGATTCCTCCTGGAGAGCCGCATCCCTTTCGACGTCGAATTTTTTTAGTTGAACCCGCTGGGCGAACCTCGATCGCTCCCGCCGCGCGAGAGTGCGATCCCGCATCGCATCAATTTTTTTCAATTCGAGTTCCGCAGTCGAATGTTTCGATCCGTCCAGAATATCGCTCAGCGAGATGCCGATCGTGAGCCGGTACGCATCCTTTGGAAGCATCGAGGGAGCGAGCGTTGCCGGATCGACGACGAGTACGTTCTTCCATCCAAAGCCGGCGGATAGGTGAACTGCCGGGATGAGGCGATGCCAGAGATTTGAGTGTTCAGCTTCGAGGCGATATCGCTCGGCGTCAATTTCCAGGAGTCTCAATTCGATGGAGTCTTCATCGGCCGTTTCAGGTTCGCCCGGGAGGAGTCCTTCCGATGAACCTGCCGGCGGGATCGCCCGGGCTTCAGGCGTCGAATCGGCCTGAGCCGGGGCAACCCCGTAGGCGAAGTACAGGAGAAGGAAGCCAAGGCAGGTCCGTGATATCCGGCATCGGCTCTGCGGATCGGCGAAAAGAATATTCACTGTTTCCCTCATGTGCGGCCCAATCGAGTGGATTACCGGCCCGAGGTCACGTCGCGGAACACGCTGCCGTCCGCTCTACCGACTGTCCGGACGTTGCGCCAGCTCGAATCGGCGAACTGCGTGTAGCTGACAATGCTTCCGTCCGTCAAACCGGTGTTACGCCGGAGTTGAACACGCAGCCCGGCGCCGTCCCTCACTTCTGAAACGACCGCGCCGGCGGACCCGAATCGGGATGTAACGCGAACCGAACCGTCACTGGGATTGACAATCCTCGTCACGACGGGCAGCCGGAACGTGTACGTCTCGAGGATTCCGTTTCGGAGAACATGGGTGACAATCGTGTCGCGTGAGAGACCGTAGACTTCCGTCACATTCGACTGCTGCGCGCGATCGGTCCGGAAATCCGCAAACGACACATACTTTCTCGTCTGCGAGACCACTTTACCCGGCGATTTCCCGTGTGTCTTCCGAACCGTAATGAGCAGAAGCCCCTTCGGATACTGATGCCGTTCGGTCACCACCGCACCGTATCCGTCGGAAGTGATCTCGCCGTAGATAAACGTGGTGTCGAGCGCGCTGGCGGAGATTTGGAGCTTGTGATCCGCCGAGGGCAATATCGTTCTTAACTCAATCTCGCCGTCTGAGTTCTCCCGCCCACCAGTCGGGGCCGGCGGCGAGGCGATGTTCGAGATGGCATCGACCTCGTCCAGAACGCTGATCAGGAATTCCTCGCCCGCCGGTTGGACCTGCGACGAAGGGTTCCTGTCGACCCCGGATCCCGTCGAAGAATTCTCCGTGCATCCTCCAAGACGAAGGACCAGGAGGGCCAGCAAGCCGAGCGGGACGAAAGAGGCAGCGGCAAGAGATAAGCGTTTATTGTTTGGGGTGAACAAAGAGGGTCTGCGCATGGGAGTCTCCAAGAGGTTGGTTGAACATCGATTAGTTAAGCGAGCTGACAAATTTTCTCTTATCGGATATTCAGGGTGGCTCATATTCCGGGATCCTGGATTGTTTGAGGTCAGAAATGGAACACTTGTACGGTGGTTTCAAACCGCCGGTCGTTGATTTTCACGACGCCGAGGTAGACTCCGGCCGGAGCAAAGACCTCTCCATCTGTGTCTCCGAGCCAGGCGACGGAGTGAGAACCTTTCGACTCGGAAGCATTTTGG
>VBOC01000151.1:11456-12046 GCA_005877655.1 Ignavibacteria bacterium | reverse complement strand
TCTCCCGCAGATCGGGGGGAGTCGGCACGAAGACCAGAGTTTCCGCGGCGGGAATGGCGACGAGATTCTGCGAAACGAGAAGCTGCCGGACTCTATCCGATTGGCGGTGATAGGCTTCTGTTATCATCGAAGCTTCCGGATGCCTGGCCTTCATCGCTGAAACTGTCTGCTCCAAACTCGCCGTTGAATTAATGCGATGTGCCACGGCCTCGAGCATTTCCTTCGTCTCCTGATGGATGCGCCATCCCGTGTCGATCATGCTCGCGGCGGTATAGGGCAGAAAATGAAAGTTCTTCAGGACCCAGTCATAATACGTCGCGCCCACCATCCAGGATCCCTCCGCCCCGGCGGGTAGTGTGTCCTGAATGAAATTCCGGAATGATGCCAGACGGTTGGCCGTTTCATTTGCAACGAGTGTGAGTGCGGTTTTTAAAGAGTCCGGAGCCGAGTGATTGATTTTGTCGGCCAGAGATCCCGTGAGCATGTCCTCATACCTCTTCGCGGTATTGACGGCGAGTCTCAGCCACAGGGGAGGAGGATGGTCGAGCTGATCTCGACCGAGAGAGAGTGCGCGGGGGGCATCGCGAAGA
>VBOC01000151.1:8993-11358 GCA_005877655.1 Ignavibacteria bacterium | reverse complement strand
ATCGATCGAGCGGAGAGTTGTCAGCGCCGTCGTCGCGCCGACTGCAGAAAGTGAATCGTGATCGGATCTGAGCCACTGGAACTTTATCAGCGTATCGGCTCGAACAGCAAATTTTCCCCCGAAATAATCGCCGACGAACTGTTCGAACTCCTGTGACGGGCTTTTTGAGAATAGGGGGATGTGAATACAGCTTGAAAGGCCGCTCAGAAGGAGAAGGAGAAGGAGAAGGGCGGTGCTCTTTAAATAACCGTCGATTTTAAAACGCCGGGGCGCCATTCTCACGGGGCGCCGTCCGTCAACGGAACCCTCTCGATGTCGTGAATTCGGCGGAGATCGATTCCCAGTCCGCCGTGGTCGGTGGAGATAAACATGTCGGAGAAACGCGCCCCCCAAAGAACTTCGTCGAATTTATACGAGGAGCGGGCATGGACACTCTGTGAGAATGTCTCGTCGAGGCCGGTCACGAGGATCAGAAATTCAGCGTCGGAGGCATCGAGATCTTCTTTGGTGACTCCATGCAGCGGGCTCCCGCGATCGATCGGATGAACGACCACCAAATGCAGCGGAAAGAATTTGACCTGGCTTCGCTCCAGCTCCAGCGAATGGAACTTTCGCGACCGCTTCCCGCCATGGGTTTCCATTCTCGTCAGTGTGACGGTCACCTGCACATCGAGGAGCTCATTGCTTCGCTCATTGGCGATGCGAAACTCGAACGCGCTCATGCCGCGATATGGGGCGATCACCGCATTCCGGCTGAAAAGAATTCTCGCGCTGGGTCGGGAGAACCGGGCGAACAATAATCCGGCGGCGAGCGTCAACCCCAGGAGTCCCGTGAGCGCTTCGATCGTCACGACGATGTTTGCCGGAAGGCCGTTCGGACTGATGCCGCCGTAGCCGATCGTGGCGAGCGTTTGAACGCTGAAGAAAAATGCCTGGCTAAACTGCTCCGTGAACGTGGAGACCGCCGGCCCGCGGAGTGCGGCGGGGCCGCACAGCACATACGCTAACGCGAAGATCAAATTCGAAACAAAATAGAAGAGAACGATCAGGAGAAAAAACCTCATCCAGGACATCGTGAGGAGAAGATGGTACGTGTTCTGGGTGCGCATGAACGGAAGTCCGCGGCGTGCTACATTGAAGCTTCCGTCGCGATTGAGGAAGCGAAAGCGGCTCTGTTCAGCGACTCTTGTCCCTAACCCCAGGTCTTTATTGAGGTCTTCAGCCCTTTGGGAGTCCGGTGTCATTGGTACTCCATTGATGTTGAAGGCATGTACGCATTCCCTGCCGGGGCAGGATGAAATACGGTCAAAGGGTCAGGAGCAGCGAACGGTCAGCGTCAGCAAGCAATCATTCACGGTCCCGGCGCGAGGCGCCTGATGGCCGATTCCTGATGACCGGAATACATTTTCTCTCCCGCCTCGACGCGAAAGGGAAGGTGGTTCTGCCGTGGAGGGATAGGGCACGTGGCGAACTCCGTGAAAACGCACGGCCAGTTGTACGCTTTGTTGAAATCGAGAATCACTATTCCCCGGGCGTCGGGGAGTTCGGCGTAGAGCTGGCGGCCCACGGCATAGGTTTCCTTCCCGCTCGTTTCATCGCTGAACATGATGAAGTACTGTTTTTCGTTTCCAGATTCGTATACGGGCTCCAGGCGATGCTCCTTGCCGTCCACTTCGAACACGAGCGCGCCGGGACAGGTGTCGTACTCCGTTGTTCCGATCATGGTTGCGATTGCGAGTATCTTGGCAGGTTTGTAGGGTTCGAACCTTGCCTCGACGCGCCATTTAGGATTGACGGGAAAATAATCCAGACCCTTGAAATTGAGGCGCGCCGGGTTTTCTTTGTCCTTCACGCGTACTCCGAGCTGGTCCCCGCGCTTGATGACGTAGAAGCTGAGCGAGCGGATTGTGAGGATCGTCGGATCGGAGACCCCTTCTGCGTCCGAATGGAGAATCATCGAGTGCACGACAGAGTCTTTGAACTTTACCTCCGCTCCGGGCCGGGTTTCGAGGCGTACGATCCCGTGTTCGAGCCAGATTGAGCCGGCATGCTTTGGCGTCTTGCCGGGTGGGAAGATGATTGCATTCGATGAGTCGCTGCCGAGCGTGTTCTCACCCTCCTTCAGCCAGAAAAGGCCGCACAGGGTAAGCCAACCATCATCGCGGGTGAGCCGTGCGAGGCGCGTTGCCTGCCAGTCCTGAATCTCCTTCCGGTATGCGTCGGCGTCGGGAGCGCTCCCGGGCTTACCGCAACCATGCATGGAGAGGAGGAGTGAGATGAGGGAAACAGCAAGAAGCGCCTCCTGTCTCAGGTGCGGCTTCATGTGAGGTGCGGCCTCATGCGAGGTGCGGCCTCATGCGAGGTG
>VBOC01000151.1:4232-8946 GCA_005877655.1 Ignavibacteria bacterium | reverse complement strand
TGAGATATTCCCATGTATAGATGCCCGTACTGTGACCGTCGCCCCACTGAAGCTGGACTGCGTATGATCCGACCTGCTGGACGCCTTTCAGGTCATATCTTCCCAGGGTTGTGCGGTCCGGTTCGGGAGGCCGGTAATCCCGCAATAAAACCCGCTCGCCGGAGCAGCCGGCACAGGGGCATAAGTCGCGCAACTCCCGGAGCGGGTACACGCTCTCATGTCCGCTGTCCCACACGAATTTCAGGTCGGTCGGACCGACTTTTTTTATCGAGACCGGCCTCATAAGTCAACCGCCTGCCGTGCGGCGCTGCCTCGAGCGAAACTACGACGAGTAAATTGAAAATTCTCCACGAATAATCCTACCGGAGAGGAGCTCCACATAGGAAATGAGTTATTCAGCCGAGAGAAGCTCCACACGAAAAATGGGTTATTTAGCCGAGAGAAGCTCCAACTCGAAAATGAGCGTCGCGTTCGGACCGATCGCCTGGCCAGACCCCTGGTTTCCGTAGGCGAGCTCCGGGGGAATCACCAGCTGCCACTTTGAGCCGACGGGCATGAGAAGCAGGGCCTCGGTCCATCCCTTCACCACGCGCTTGCACGCAAAGGTTGCGGGCGTGCCCCGTTTGAACGAGCTGTCGAACTCCGTGCCGTCGATGAGCGTGCCCCGATAGTTGACCGAGACACTCTGATCCTCTTTGGGTTTCGGCCCCGTGCCTGCAACGATGACCTTGTATTGCAAGCCGCTTGGAGTTGTTTTAACGCCAGGTTTCTTCTTGTTCTCCGCGAGGTAGGCGTCGCCCTCTTTCTTGTTTTTGTCGCCGAGTACCTTCGAGCGCTCTTCCTGATTTGCCATCATCCGGCTCTGATAGGCGGCGAGAACCTGCTGAGCCTGATCATCGGTTATCACTGTCTTTCCGCCCGCGAGAACATCCTTGATCGCCTGGGCGAGGATCGCCGGGTCGATATCGATCGACTGCCGCTTGAAATTTTTCGCGATGTCCATCCCGATGCAATAGCTCACGCTGTCTTTCTGGCTTTTCACCAGCACGTTTTCCTGCGCCTTCTCCTGCGTGTTGCCCTGGCACGCCACGAGCACGGCAACGAGAACGGCAATGCCTACGCTTCTCATCAATAATTCCTTTCGCCCTTTGAATAAATTCTTTGGAATGAACATCCGGATTGCGGTTTGAACATATCAAAATACCATTTTGACGCTGATATTGCAAATTTCTTCCTCTGTTGACATCACATCCGGAATCCGCTATATTTGCACTCGAACGATGCTCAACTATATCTGGCTGTCACTGATTGTCGTCGGAGTCGGCGTTGCCCTGTTGGGCGATCTGCATGATTTATCGCAAGGCAAATATCGAAACGGCGATGAGCGGACGATTCTCGTAGAATTTCCATCTCCTCCTCCGATACCCCTGGAAAAGTCGAAGCGCTTTCCTTGCACTGTCCGACAACTAACTTCCGGAGTACTCCATGTCATCATGAACGACAACGCGCCTGAGGCGTGGACATATTTCTACAAGGCTCAACGGAATCCGGAATTCCTGCTCGTCCGCGCACAATGGAATTACGGCAACACACCCTACCTCACCGTTCGTGCAAAAATCGATCGTGTGAAGTTCATCAATCTCAGCGCCGTCACCAACGACGGCATCATCAAGTATGCAAAGACTGCGGTTGAGCTGGCGATCGGCCTCATCGGCATCATGGCTCTCTGGCTCGGTATCATGAAGGTTGCAGAAGAAGCCGGCCTGGTATCAAAGCTCGCGCGGGTTCTCAGGCCCGTTACGACCCGTCTTTTCCCCGACGTTCCTCCCGATCACCCTGCAATGGGTGCGATGATCATGAATATTTCGGCCAATATGCTGGGGGTTTCAAACGCCGCCACACCGCTTGGGCTCAAAGCCATGGAAGAACTGAATAAGCTCAATAAGAGGGCCGGAACCGCGACCGATGCGATGTGCACGTTTCTTGTCATCAACACGAGCAACGTGCAATTGATTCCGGCCACCGTCATCGCCATTCTGGCGGCGGCCGGTTCCGCCAATCCGACGGAGATTCTCGGACCGGTTCTTCTCGCCACGGCCATCTCGCTCGTGGTGGGAATCGGCACGGTAAAACTCCTGGCCAGGCTTCCGATCTATCGTCGAGCCATTGAGGCAGCCGAATAGTGATGCAATCTATTATAGCTTTCATCAACGCGGGCGAATAGTCATGCAACTCACTACGCGGTGTTCGTCGAAGGCGCAAAAGAGGGCTTCAATGTCGGTGTCCGCATCATTCCCTATCTTGTCGCAATGTTGGTCGCGATCGGGATTTTCCGCGCCGGAGGGGCGATGGAAATTCTCGCGTCGATCCTGTCGCCGGTGACAAGGCTCATCGCAATGCCGGCCGAGGCGCTGCCGATGGCGATCATCCGCCCGCTTTCAGGAAGCGGTGCGCTCGGAGTCATGTCCGAAATCATCAAGTCTCACGGGCCGGATTCTCTGCTCGGCAGAATGGTATCGGTGATGATGGGAAGCAGCGAGACAACCTTTTACGTGCTCGCCCTGTATTTCGGCTCGGTCGGTGTCACGAAGACGAGGCAGGCGGTGCCTGCGGGCATCGTCGCGGACATCGTCGCCCTCCTCGCCTCGGTCTGGATCGTCAACCTCGTCTTTGGGCGAGCATAATGCCGATTGACTGGAGTCTCCTCTGGTTTCTTGTAAAAGTTATCGGCCTCTTTGGTTTTTTCTTGGGTCTTCCATATTTTTTGTCTACCGGAAACTCATTAAGTGGAAGCCCCATGAATTATGGAAATCGATTGTCTGGATGGCTATCTTAACATCCTTAGGTGCGGCTATCACCGAGCATATAATTCTTGGCAAATCCCCTCCTCGTCACCCCTAATAGGACAATCCCATCCGGGTTAGCACAGCACCTTCAGGTGATGATGCTTGATTTTAACAGAGGCCTTGGCTATATTCAGCCGTTCGGGCGTGCAGAGCATCTTTTCACATTCTTGATCGCAGGAACCTGAACGCAGGATCCCACAATGACTCGATGAACGTCCTGAACAAGCTCGTTGTTGCGACGCTCCCTGCCGTGCCCAAGACCCTCATCCGACAATTTGCAAATCGTTACATCGCGGGAGAAGACGTAGCCGATGCCGTACGGGTCGTCCGGGAACTCAATGTGCGCGGTGCGATGGCAACGCTCGACGTATTGGGAGAGGACATCCCTATTCCGGAAGAGGCGCTCAAGGCAAGGGACATGATCGCTCAATTGCTTGAGACGATCAAGGATGAACGCCTCGATTCGAACGTGTCGATCAAACTCACACAGCTTGGGCTGAAACTCGACAGGGACTTTTGCCTCGAGAATGCGGGGCGGATCGTCGAACGCGCCAGGGCGCTCGGCAATTTCATCCGGATCGACATGGAAGACTCATCGTGCACGACAGACACGATCCGAATTTACCGCCAGCTCCGAAAGCAATTCGACAATGTCGGAATCGTTCTGCAGGCGCGTTTAAGGCGGACGCTGGAGGATGCCGAGTCGCTCATCCGCGAGGGCTTGAAGAACTTCAGGCTCTGCAAGGGAATCTACATCGAACCGGAGGAAATCGCGTTCAAGGAGAGGGGCGCGATCAACGAGAACTTCACCCGTATACTCGAACTGATGCTCGACGCGCATTCCTATGTGGGCATCGCGACGCACGACACCAGACTCGTCGATTCAGCTTACCGGACGATCCTCGAGAGGAAAATACCGAGAGGGAATTACGAGTTCCAGATGCTCCTGGGTGTGCGTCCCGAACTCCGCGAAAAGATCTTGCGGGACGGCCATCGCCTCCGCATCTATGTGCCATTCGGAAAGCAATGGTACGAATACTCGATCAGGCGGTTCAAGGAAAATCCTCAGATCGCCGGATATGTCCTGAAGGCCCTCTTCACGAGAAATCGGCTTAACTAGGTTCGTGATTCGAACAAGTGAGTTCCGTCATCGACCACTATTGAGAGGACTGCCTCATGGCTGAACCAGGTAGTAAACCGGCGCAGACGTTTCGACCTTTCGTACCCGCGGAGACCCTTGTTCCGGAATTTACTCTCAAGGCGGTCGTTCTCGGCGCGATCTTTGGATTGATTTTTGGCGCGGCAACAGTCTACCTGGCATTGCGCGCCGGATTGACGGTATCTGCTTCTATCCCGATAGCCGTTTTGGCGATCGCGGTCTTCAAGAAGCTAGGCAAATCCACCATCCTCGAGAACAATATCGTACAGACGATCGGGTCTGCGGGAGAATCGATCGCGGCGGGCGTGGCATTCACATTTCCTGCACTCATTTTTCTCACAGGCGGAGAGGCCTTCTTCACATATTTCAACGTTCTCACACTGGCATTTGTCGGGGGCATCCTCGGCGTGTTGTTCATGGTGCCGCTCCGGCGTTCATTGATCGTCAAAGAGCATGGGATCCTCCCTTACCCCGAGGGCACCGCCTGCGCCGATGTCCTGATCGCAGGCGAGAAGGGCGGCTCGATGGCACAGCGGGTCTTCGCGGGACTTGGAATTGCGTTCGTTTACAAGTCGCTCATGAGCATTTTCGGCTTGTGGAAAGACGTCCCCGGGTTCACGGCCCTCCGCGGTTCGTCATTCCCGAACGCGAGCATCAGCGCAGAGATTACGCCGGAGTATCTCGGCGTGGGATACATCATCGGGCCGAA
>VBOC01000151.1:2071-4224 GCA_005877655.1 Ignavibacteria bacterium | reverse complement strand
TGTCTTATCTCGTTCTCATCCCCCTGATCGCGTTCATCGGCGACTCGATTCCGACCATCCTGAAACCGGCGGGCAAATTGATCTCACAAATGTCGCCGTCGGAAATCCGGGGCGGTTATATAAGGTATATCGGCGCCGGCGCGGTCGCGGCGGCGGGTCTCATCACCTTAATCCGGACGCTTCCAACCATTGTATCTGCATTTACCGACAGTTTTAAGAGTTTGAAGGACCTCCGGGCCGGGGTGAAGCTCATCCGCACGGAGCGCGATCTGCCGATCACCTATGTCCTTGTAGGCTCTCTGGTCCTGGTCCTGATCGTTGCGCTCCTGCCTCAGCTCCCGGGTAAATTTCCCGGAACGCTCTTGATGGGACTGCTCGTCGTCATCTTCGGGTTTTTCTTTGTGACGGTCAGTTCGCGGATTGTGGGGATCATCGGGTCTTCCAATAATCCGATCTCCGGCATGACGATCGCCACCCTGATGGCGACATGTCTGATCTTCGTGGCGATCGGCTGGACCGGAAACGTCTTTCAATCGCTTGCCCTTTGCGTGGGGAGCATCGTCTGCATCGCGGCGGCGAATGCCGGCGCCACAAGCCAGGACCTGAAAACAGGGTACATCGTAGGCGCAACCCCCCGCCACCAGCAGATCGGCCTTGTCATCGGCGTGCTTGCCTCGACATTCGCGATCGGCTGGACGCTGAATGCGATCGACCACTCCATGGCATTTCAAGGGATTCCCCACGCCATCGGCACCGAAAAATATGCGGCTCCCCAGGCAACGCTGATGGCGACCATCATCAAGGGCCTTCTTGCGCAGGACTTGCCGTGGGCGCTCGTCTTTGTCGGTATGGCTATTTCGGTCGTGATCGAGCTCTGCGGCGTTCATTCTCTTTCGTTCGCCGTGGGAGTCTATCTTCCTCTTTCGACGACCGCTCCCATTTTTGCCGGCGGCTTGCTGAAATCTCTCGTCGACAAGGCGCGGGGCATCAAGGAAGAATCCGAGGTGAGTCCGGGAATGCTGTACAGCACCGGGTTGGTGGCCGGAGGATCTCTGACGGGTGTTGCGATCGCGCTTTTGAGCGGAATCCCTATTTCAGAAATGGTTGCGGGCGTGAGCAAGGAGGTATCCCTGATGACGTACCTGCAGGATCGGGTCGGAGTGCGCGCATGGTGGGAGTCTATCGGAGGCTGGGCTGATCTCATGGGCACGGCAATGTTCATCATACTCGCCCTGTTTCTCGTTCGAACCGCGATGAAAAAGGATTAGAAGAACAAAACAGGAGACCAAGACATGCAGTTTATAACGCTCGTAAAATTCCGGCGCAAGCCGACGAAGGAGGAAGTGGAAGGCGCTCCCAAGAGAGTGGAGGCCGCCGGCGTGAAGGTATTGTCCGCGTATTGGTGCCTGGGCCGCTTCGATGCGGTCGTGATCAGCGAGGCGCCGAATGTCGAGGCGGTGATGAAGGGATTCAGTGCAAACCTGGACTTCAGCACGAGCGAGACGGTGGTCGCGATTCCGCGCGCCGTAGCGCTGAAGCTGGCGGGATACTAGGAAATTTCCACCAA
This sequence comes from Ignavibacteria bacterium, assembly GCA_005877655.1. Classification (GTDB taxonomy): domain Bacteria; phylum Bacteroidota; class Ignavibacteria; order UBA10030; family SZUA-254; genus VBOC01. Next base: position 2,657 of record VBOC01000151.1, on the reverse strand, counting down.
GCGTTTGATCATCAAACGTCATCGACATGGAAGTCTCCCCAACTGGCACAAATCAAGTATTGATGATATCGGGGAGCTTGTTCCACTACCGCCATAGCTTGTCCCGAGGGGGTAAACAGTCCAAATGTGCGATTCTTCGATGAGATTTTAACCCGTTGAAGAAACGATCCAGCTCAATTATGATGTCAGGAGGATCCAAAATTGTCTAGCGCGATTGATGGCCTGAGGCCGCAACTTGTTTGGAAATACTTCGCCGAGATTGCCCGCATCCCCCGCTGCTCGAAGCACGAGCAGGCGATGGCCGAATACGTCATCGATACGGCGAAACGGCTGGGATTGAGTGCGAGACAGGACCATTTCGGGAACGTTGTCGTGAAAAAGTCCGCCTTCCCCGGATTAAGCCACGCCCGCAGCATCGCACTGCAGGGGCACCTCGACATGGTCTGCGAGAAAAACGCCGACAAGGTCCACGACTTCTCGCGCGATCCCATCTCACTTGTCCGGAAAGGCAACATGCTGATGGCCGATGGAACCACGCTCGGCGCGGACAATGGAATCGCCGTCGCGACGAACCTCGCGATCATGG
>VBOC01000151.1:0-2036 GCA_005877655.1 Ignavibacteria bacterium | reverse complement strand
GCAGAGATCTCCTGGAGAGCAAGACTCTGCTGAACCTGGATTCCGAAGAAGAGGGCTCGCTCTACGTGGGCTGTTCGGGCGGCAAAGATACGATCGGAAGCTGGAGTGTAAAGCCGGAGGCAGCTCCGCCAAATTCGGTCCCCTGCCGGTTGACCGTGACCGGCTTGAAGGGCGGCCATTCCGGGCTCGAGATCGACAAGGGCCGGGGCAACGCGATCAAAATTCTGAACCGAACGCTCATACACCTCGCCGAGCTGGGCGCGCGGCTCTCTTCGATCGATGGGGGAAACAAGCGCAATGCCATACCGCGCGAATGTTCCGCGCTGATATTCATACCGAAAAGAAAACGCGCCGATGCAGATGCGATCGTGAAGTCCGCCAATGTAACGCTCAAGGCGGAAGTCGCCTCCGTCGATCCTGATCTGGTGATCAGCCTGACCGAGGTTCCGGGCGCGCAGAAGGGGAAAGTTATTCCGAAGGCACTCCAACCCTCTTTAACGAAGACGATCGCCGCCCTCTCTCATGGCGTTCTTAATTAACACGACTAAGAAGGCGATCGTGCTCGCCACAAGCCAACGGAGCTCGGTTGCCTCCGAACTGGACGAGGCAGTTCAATCGGCTGTGTCCGCTTACGAGTTGGCCGGCGCCGACGTTGAGCAGACAGACGGCTATCCGGTATGGAAGCCCAATCTCCAATCTCCGATCCTGAAGCTTGCGAAGCAGACGTACAAGTCGCTCTTTGGCAAAGAGCCGGAAGTGAAGGCGATCCATGCGGGGCTTGAATGCGGGATCATCGGTGAACGGATCCCGGGTATGGATATGGTTTCCTTCGGCCCGACGCTCGAGGGCGTGCATTCACCCGACGAAAAGATCCATATCGACTCGGTCGAGAAATTCTGGAATTTCCTCCTCGCCATATTGAAAAACGCGCCCTGATCGGCGCCGCTCGCAGCAGCTCTGAAGGATGCACCCGATCCGTTGAGAGGCGCGGCAGTCATGCCCTCTACACTCTATAAATCTATCTAAGCTTCATGCCAGAATCCCCGGTCGGTCTGCACGAAGTATCGCCGAGCCAAGTTTCCCCCGCCCTCCAGCACTTCAAACCCTATGTCCCGCCCGATCAATCGCCAGCAGAGGCAACGTTTCGCGCGCTGGTTCTGGGTTCAGTTCTCGGAATCATTTTCGGCGCGGCTTCCGTCTATCTTGGCCTGCGGGTTGGCCTGACGACTTCTGCGTCGATTCCGATCGCCGTCATGTCAATCACGATTCTGAAGAAGCTTGGAAAGTCGACGATCCTGGAGAACAACATTGTCCAGACAGTGGGCTCCGCGGGAGAATCGATCGCGGCCGCGGTGGTCTTCACCATCCCCGCCCTTATCTTCCTCGGCTATGCGCTGAGCGGATCGCTCACGCTTCTCATCGCACTGACCGGCGGCGTGCTCGGCGTTCTGATGATGATACCGCTCAGGCGGTACCTGATCGTGAAGGAACACGGCAACCTGCGCTTTCCCGAGGGAACGGCGTGTGCCGAAATCCTGAAAGCAGGTGAGACCGGCGGCACGTGGAAACCCACTCCGGCCCGCGACCTTTCGTGGTATCCCGGCTCTTCGATCGGCATGGACGTCTCGCCCGAATTGATGGGAGTCGGGTATATCATCGGCTGGCAGACCTCGGTAATTATGGTGGCCGGGGGATTGCTCTCCTCTTTCATTCTCGGCCCGCTGATCGCCTTTGCAGGCAAAAGTGCCGGTGAAGCTCTCTATCCCGCCACGAAGCTTATCAGAGATATGAGTCCTTACGAAATATGGCGCTTCTATATTAAGTATATCGGCGCCGGAGCAGTCGCAACGGGAGGGGTTCTGGGACTCTTTCGGGCCTTTCCGGCAATCTGGGATTCGCTCAGGGCGTCGTTCCGGCAATTTGCAGTGGAGCGATTTGGGAGTACGGATCATGGATTGATCGAGAGAACCGAGCGGGACACCCCGATCACGGTGGTAGCATTCGGGTCGATCGCGCTCGTGATTTTTATTTGGCTC
>VBOC01000150.1:2855-7897 GCA_005877655.1 Ignavibacteria bacterium | reverse complement strand
CGGAGCACGCCCGTTGGGCTCCTCATGATCAGTGTTCCGCCCTCGTAGTAGTTGTAATACCCGGAACTGTAATCGCCCGTCACCGTTACTGACTGGCCGTTTAGGTCGATCACGCCCCGCGTGGAACCCCCTGCCGTCAGATTTCCACTGACGGTGGTCGTTCCGGCGAAGGACGCTCTCCCGTTCACCGTTACGTTCTTATAGCCCAGTCCCCCCTGGATGAGCTGACCCAAACCTCCGAACGTCGTCGTTGCCGGTGAAAACGTGCCCGCGACGGACATCGTACTGTCGAGCTCGAAGTTCGCCACCGTCACACCGCTTCCGGCGAGCGTCGTAAAGGCGCCGTTCACGACAAGCGATCCGCTACCGCTCAGGCTCGCCGAAGAATCGATTCTAAGATTGCCGCTCGCCAACACGTTCACATTAATTGCCACACCCGCAACATTACTGACTCTCAGGTCTCTGAAATGTGAATGCGGGTAATCGTAATTCTCATTGATCGACTGCACCGACGATCCGTTAAAGACCACCTGGTGTGTGCCCGTTGCCGTAAAGTTCTTTCCTATCCTGAAAGTCCCTCCCACATAAATCGTTCCGGCCGTCAGGAGCGTGTCGGTGGGGCTTCCGTCGAAGTTCACGTTGCCCGACACACGGAGCACGCCCGTTGGGCTCCTCATGATCAGTGTTCACCGTTACTGACTGGCCGTTTAGGTCGATCACGCCCCGCGTGGAACCCCCTGCCGTCAGATTTCCACTGACGGTGGTCGCGCCCCCGAAAAGAGCATGTCCGTTGACTAGAACATCTCTGTAACCGAGCCCAGCTTGAATGATCTGGTTGTTCCCATTGAAGATTGTTGTGGCCGGAGTGAACGAGCCGCTCACACTCATCGAGCTGTCGAGCTCGATCGTATTTAGCGTGATGGAGCTCGCGGGCGAAGTCGTAAGTGTCCCAACGATTGTCAATGTGATATTTCCCTTCAGAGAATCCGGCCCGCTCACAGTGAGATTTCCATTGATGAATGTTGTGTTATCGAACGCAACGGACGTCGGGTTCGAGATTTCCAAATTGTTGAAATATGAATAGATACTCCCATTGCTTGGACTGTCGAAATGCACATTCTGCGGGGACGATCCGTTCAGAACGACCTTGTGAGATCCGGCGGACTGAAACGATCCCCAATTGCTGCCGACATAGTACTGGCCGAAATTTCCTTTCACCGAGATCACCCCCGCGGTATCGAGGCCCGTCAACTGCGCGCCGGCGAAAGTGGCGTTTCCTCCGATTGATAACAAGTCCGCCTGGTTCAGCATTGTAAGCATCCCGTGACCATCCTGCGTGGCAAAATTTGCGGCCACCAGCATCGCATGGCCGTTGAGCGTCAGATTGCCGTTCGTGGAGTTGGGGATATAGGTGATTGACAGATTTCCTGTAACGTGGGTCGTATCGCTCAAGAGGGCCGTACCTGTGATGAGCATGTTTTGATAGTTCAAGCCGGGCTCGACTACCTGGTTTGTGCCGAAGAATTCCGTCGTCCCGGGTGTGAATGAGCCTGAGACTGCCATCGATCCGCCAAGCCTCAGACCGGCGAGGCTGACATGACTGTTCGCAACCGAAGTGATATTTCCTGCGACGGTCAGCGTGCCTGCGCCGTCCACGCTATCGGCACCAGAAACAGTGAGGTTGCCGTTGACTTGGGCATTCGTGCTGAACGTGACCCTGGTCGGGTTCGTTATCTGAAGATCCTTGAAGTAGGACGACTGCCCTGACTGTCCGGCGGCGTCGAAATGAACGGTTTGCGGTGAGGTTCCATTCAGGATCACCTTCAGCGTGCCGCTCGCGGCGAAATCATCCCAATTGCTGCCGGTATAGAACTGGCTGAAATTTCCTTTCACTGATATAACACCGGCCGTATCCAGCCCTGTGAGGGGTGCGCCCGCGAATGTGGCATTCCCGCCGACCGATAGCCGATCCGACGGATTTAACATCGTGAGTTTTCCATTATTCTGCGTGGAGAAATCTCCACTGACGATGATCGACGTTCCGTTTAGAATCAGGTTCGCGGATCCGAACAAGGCGTCGGTGATCAGATTTCCGGTCACATGTACCGTATCTGACAGATTCGCCGTCCCGGTGATGGCCATATTGGGAAATTTCCCTTTGATGGTGATGCCCGTTCCCTTTACCTGGACGGACCCCGTAGTTCCCGCAATATTGCTCGCATCGATGTTCCCGTTCGTCACGAGCGTAAATGAGCCGATGGATAGATGGGCCCCGGTCTGCACGGTCAGGGCTGCGGAATGCGCGTCAGCAGTCAGAACCGGCTGATTGACGGCGGAGGATGGAATTGTCACATCGTCCGTGTCCGCTGGGATTCCGGCCGGGTTCCAGTTTCCGGCAACCGCCCAGTCGGTCGATATCGATCCCGTCCAGGACTTGTTGCCGCCATAGGCAAACTGAGCTGTGCAGATCGAGAGGAGCAGGAGGGTTTTGCGGAATGAATTTGGAATATGTCGCCTCATACATTCATCCTTTCATTCGTCAAACAAGGATTGCATAGCGGGTCTCCGGAGCGATGGCAGCTAAGCCACCTGTGCCGTCTGTCAGGCGGCAATAACGACAATATAGTCCCGCTGCGGGATGCCCGCAATGACACAAAGGGACGGATTTTGTTCCGAATTAGGACGGGAGGACGGAAAACCTGCACAAACGTGCAGGCCGGTCAGGGAAGGAGGTTCTGCTTCAGGGCTTTTGCGACCGCTTCCGATTTTGAGTGAACCTGCAGCTTTTCATAGATGCTGCGGATATGAAAGCGGACGGTGTGGATGCTGATATTGAGATGATCGGCGGTTGATTTGTAACTGTTACCCTTCACCAGTTCATCGAGGATTTCCTCTTCGCGATGCGTAAGCCCGCTATCGCCGTGTTTCTTCGGAGCGAGGGTGCGGAAGGCGTTGACCACTCGCAGGGCGATCTCCGACGACATGGGCGCGCCGCCCTCGCAGACCTCCCGGATGGCCTCGACAATCCTCGCGGGCTCCGCTTTCTTGAGGATATATCCGCTCGCCCCCGCGCAGATCGATTGAAAGATCTTCTCGTCATCGCTGTAAACCGTGAGCATGATGATCAATGTCGAAGGAAATTGCCGTTTAAACAGCTTCGCGCCTTCAATTCCCGACATGCCCGGCAGGCCGATATCCGACAGAAGAACATCCGGGGGCTTTGTCACCGACTGGAGGGCTTCCTCATACGATTTGAATGAATCGAGGCATGTGAATCCGTCTGTGTTTTCGATGATATAGGATAGTCCTAACCGGACTTCCTTTTCATCCTCAATGATGATGACCGAGATCGGTTGCTTCGTCATGATGGTTGAATTAATATAGTCAGGCGGGTCCGCCGGCGCAACCGCATATTCAGGCGGTTTTTATCTCAAGACTGATCCGGCTCCCCTCATTCGGCATGCTCGAGACCTCAAACCGCCCGCCGGCTCTCTCTCCGCGTATTCTCATCGTTCTCAAGCCCTCTCCGTCTCCTGCGCCTTGTCTGATCGAAAAACCGATGCCATCGTCCTCGATTTCCAATAGCGCTCCGTTCCCTGTCGAATGAACGGAGAACCGAACGCTCCTCGCCCCGGAATGCTGTACAATGTTGTGAATTGCTTCTTTGAAGACGAGATAGATATCCCGGCGCTTCTGCAGGGGAAGCTTTGCCTCATCGAAGCTTCCAACGATTTCTGTTTCAAACGTCATCTTGCTGCCCTCGCAGGTTTCCTGTCCGAATTGCACAATCCTCCGGATGACGTTCTGGAGATCGTCATTTTTCGGATCGACCGACCAGACGATGTCGCCCAGCGAATCGACCAGCGCACGCGCTGTTTCTCCGATCTTGTTGAGGTATTCCTTCTGTTCAGCGTCCACCGCGGCGGCCTTTCGTTTCGCGACTTCTGTCATCACCGAAATCCGCGTGAGGCTTGAGCCGATGTCATCGTGCAGATCCATCGCGATGCGGCTCCGCGTCCGTTCAATCTCCAACAGCTTTCTCAGCCGGTAACGATACCCCGTATACACACCGGCGGCTACGACGGCTGTGCACGCGGCCACAAACCACCACCTTTGCCAGACCGGAGGCAGCACCGAAAAGGAGGCAAGTGCAGGATGGGTGCTCCAGACTCCGTCGCTGTTCCGCGCGAAAACGTTGAAGCTGTATTTACCTGCGGGGAGATGAGTGTATCGGACTTCACGCGTCTTCACGGGGGAGGACCATGACCGGTCATATCCCTCGAGCCTGTATTTGTATCGCACGTTGGTTTCATCGGTGAAACTCAAGCCGGCATAACGAAACGTGATGGCCGCAACGCCGGGCGAGAGCTCGAACGCTTCGGCGGTCTTGAGTCGAGTCGTATCCGCCTGAATGCTGGTAATGTAAATCGGAGGCGGTTGGCGGCTGTGATAACGCCGCGGCGTCCGGAGCTTCGTGACGCCGGGAAAGCTGCTGACCCAGAGATCGCCGGCGCGATCGACCATCAGCCCATGGATTCCGATTTCATTGAAGCCGTCCCCGGCCATAAAATTCCGGAAGCTCGTCCCGTCAAACTGGCTCAAGCCGGAGGACGTTCCCACCCAGATCTGCCCGAGAGAATCCTGAGCGAGCGCGAATACACGATCGCCCACGAGCCCATCATCGGTTGTATACCGTTGCCAGGTCCTCCCGTCATATTCCAACAATCCCCTCCCGTCGGTCGCGAACCACAACCGATGATCGCGATCTGCCAGGATTTCGTAGACGATCGTTTCCAGGTTTCCGGTTTCGACCCACGGAGGAGCGATTGGAAACAAGGAATCGCCGTTCACTCTGACCAATCGAACGCCTCGTTGTGTCGCCAGCCAGATATCATCCGGGCAGGCAGGGCAGGACGGAAACTTCTTGATATCGAAGATCGTCAGTGTGTCAATGGCGGGATGAGAGAGTGGATGGACTCTTCCTGTGGAATCGATCCGGCAGATTCCGGCCGCTGTTCCGACAAGAATCGACCCGTCTCGCT
>VBOC01000150.1:1609-2741 GCA_005877655.1 Ignavibacteria bacterium | reverse complement strand
GAGCTGTGATTTCTGAAGCAGGTACAACCCCGCACTCCGTGAACCGAAGTAAACCGTTCCTGTTTCATCTTCTTCAATCGGTCCGATGCCCGGTTTGGAGAGCATTTCCTTTCCGGGAAAATCCAGGACAAAGTTGCTCGCGAGAAGTTTCCGCACTCCGGGCGCGCTGGCAAACCACACGTTCCCCTCATGATCGACACAGATGTCGTAGACCACCGCATCTCCGAACGACTCCTCCCTCCTGAACCGATACTCGCCGTTTTCAGATACGCGCCGGTATAATCCATTCATTGTGCCGACCCAGAAATTCCCCTGTCGATCCTCGCGGAACGCCCAAACTCCGCGCTCCGGCAGACCCTCTGCAATCGAATAGGATTTTATTCCGCGGTCCTTCAGGCAGAGCGCCCCGTTGAAACCCCCCGCCCATATCTCGCCTTCCGGTGATTCATAAATCGCATAAGACCGAACGCCGAAATCTCCCGAGTAACCTCGTTCGCGCAGCTCATCATGCAGCTCGCCTTTGTAGTAGGAGTAGAGTCCGAGTGCACCGATCCAGAGTTTCCCTTTCGAGTCGACGTATAATGCGCCCGACGGATAATTCGGAAAGGAATCAATGGACCACGATGTGCGCTCGGCATTGGTGAAATGAATCCGGTTCAGGCCGCCGGCGCCTGACACCCATAGATCGCGCGCTCGATCCTCCGCGACGCTGATCACATTGTTGTCGAGGCGGCTATTGAGGCGGGAGAAATCGGTTATTTCGCCATTCCAAATTCGCGTCAATCCCCCCCTGTGAAAGCCGGAGTATCCGAACCAGATGGCCCCGCTTGAATCCTGGCAGATGGAGCGCGAAAAAATGCCCGGGATCTCTTTGGCTTGCGAGAAGTTGACGAACTCCTGCCCGTCGTAGCGGGTGATGCCCGCCTGCGTGCCGAACCACATGTAGCCCTCCCTGTCCTGGAGGATGGGAGCTATTCGGCTATCGGGGAGGCCGTCTTGCGTTGTGTAATTCCTGAGGAGAAGTCCCTGGCCGCTGGAGGATTCCAGGAAAGCGATGGCGAGGAGCGCGATTGCGAGGCGAGATGGCCTGATGTCTTGCCACGGAAAGCTCATATGATCAGACCTTGCCACA
>VBOC01000150.1:0-1538 GCA_005877655.1 Ignavibacteria bacterium | reverse complement strand
TAGAGGGGAATATTTTCAGGAGGGATGCATCAGATTCCCTTGGTCTGACACGGTTTGTGGATATTTATCGCGACACCCCGTCTGTCGAGGAACAATGGGGGCCGGAATACAATCTATCTAGTCTTCCTCCTCTTCACCGTTTTCCTCATCTTCCTTCTCGCCCTTCTTCTTGTCAGGCTTGAGGATCTTTCCGGAAGCGTCCAGCGCAACTTCTTTTGTTTTCTTCCCCACCTTAACATGGAGTTCATACGTGACGTCGGTGCCGCGAATGACTTTCTCTGCCTTGACTAATTTCCCTCCGGGATAGGCCTTGTCAACAGTGCCTTTCATCCCAGCCGGCAATGTGCCGATGTCCATGCCCTCTTCAATCTCGGATATTTTGCCGTCAGGCGTATAGAGAAGATCTCTGTTCGTTTTTCCGTCGACGCTCTCTATCTCGTAATATTTCTTGCCGTTCTCGGTCTCCACCGATTGCCCCTTGATGGTTGCAGCGGGATAATTTGTCTTAAATGCAGATAGCACAGCCGCGGGAATTTGTTTCTTCGAGATTTTCTTCTCGCCCGCAGTACTCTCATTTCTAACCGCGCCGAATAACAGGCAGAGGCATATCGCGGAAAATAGAACATGGGGGATTTTCATATGACGCTCCTTACGTTGGTTGATTGGGGATAACGACAGGCCTAAAGTAAGAATTTTCCGAGGGACAAACAACAAAGAGAGAAGCGAGGGCCCGGACTCCGTCGGACCCGGGGGGAGCGAAACCGATTGCTCAGAACACTACTTCGTGTCTGAGTGCTCCGGGATCGTTACTTCAGGAGAATCAACTTGCGCAGGCTCACGAATGCGCCGCCATTCGGCCCGTCAGCGGAAAGCCGATAGAAGTAGATGCCTGAAGAGTAGTTCGACCCATCCAGAGTGACGACCTGCACCCCGGCGTTCATGGTCTGATGATCAACCAATGTGGCCATCTCCTCGCCGAGCAGGTTGTACAGCTTCATTGTAACGACCGATTGACGGGGTAAATCAAACTGGATCCTGGTCAAAGGATTGAACGGATTAGGATAATTTTGATAGAGCGCATACTCCTTCGGTATCCTGTTTCTCTCGTCCTTCGCACCGGTGGTGAACTTTATGGTGAACGAAAACGTATCCGGTGACGCGACGACCGTGTGGCCGTCGGTCACGGAAACCGTCCATAAATACGTGGCGCCCGCCTTCAGACGCGATGTAAGGTCGAGGGCTTCACTCGTCCCACTCAATCCGCTGACCGTGGTGTCGAGCCCGGGGCCGCTGGCTTTGAGGGTATACAGCAATGTATCCTGATTGTTTGGATCTGTTGAAGCCTGCCAGATGAAATTCAATGGAGTGGGTACACTCGCAAGGTTGAACGTATCCCGATCGGCCGGTGACGTTAACCTCGGAGCAGTCGGCGGGTAGTTGATTTGCGCAAAGCTGGCCTGTATGCGATGGTTTGTCGTCACATTGACAAATGTGTAGGTCGAGGTCCCTCCGACCGAGACAGAATCCGCGAGAACGTC
>VBOC01000149.1:3263-11023 GCA_005877655.1 Ignavibacteria bacterium | reverse complement strand
CGCCGGCAGGATGAAGTTGGAGGACCGGATCGATCCCAAGGCCGGCATCGTCTTGAAAAAGAAGGCCGGCGACTCGGTGGAAATCGGGGAGCCGCTCGCGGCGCTGTTCACCGACAGTGAGAGCGCGGCAAGGGAAGCCCGCCCCGGGGTCGAGCGCGCCTTCAGCATCGCCACGGAAGCGTCTGTGTTCCCGCGCCTGATCCGTTCGATGGTCGACGACCGGGGCGTTCATCCATGGCCGCCAGATTTGAATTTGAAATAACTGGAATATTTTAATATCTTTTCGCCCATGCCGATTATCACGCTCGTCAATGAAGGAAAGAGTATCGATGTTTCGGAGGGAACGAACCTTCGAAAAGCGCTCCTGAAGCATGGCATCTCCCCCTACGCCGGAAAAGATCGCTTCCTCAACTGCAGGGGGAACGGGCTTTGCGGGACGTGCCGCGTCGAAGTCGTGGACGGCAAAGGGGCCCCGCCCATGTCGGTGCTCGAGGAGGCCTCGCTCGTCGGACTCGTTCCGTTCTATGCCCGCGCGGTCCCCAAGAATGTGCGGCTCTCGTGCCGGATCGCCGTGACGAAAGACATGGCGATCAAGACACATCCTGCCGTTGCGCTTGACTGGAACCTTACAAAGGAGCGGCTTGCCATGTCCGCCATCTGGCTGATGTTCGGGGGGACGTTCCTTATCGTAATGTGGAGGCTACTTTTTGAGATAGCGACCGGACGCTGACCGGCATCCGGGGAAACAAAAATTCTGCAAACCGGCATCCCCGCGTGAAAACCCAATTTCCAAACTGCCCTTTCCGGCGACCTACGAGAGGTCCAGAGCACCCTTGACTTTTCCGCTGCCTCCTTTTATATTTTGGGGATGCCCAAGCCGATAGTTGAGCACACAGAATCGGACCGAACGTTCTTTCTGATTACACTCGCGGGGAGCGTGGTGGGCGTCAGTGTTGGGATTGCCGCCCTGCTCTCACGCTGGTTCGGCGTGCAATTCGTTCCCGCCGTATCCACGGGAGGAAGTACGATGCCCCCGGGTGTCGCGTTTGCGTTTGTCATTTCCGGGGTTGCAGTCCTGATACCAGGGCTCGGCAAATCGGCACGCCGGAGCCGGGTCATCACTCAGCTGCTTGCCGCTGTTGTCTCACTCATCGGTCTTGTCCTCGTCCTGCAGTATCTCCTCGGCATGAGTGCCGCCGCACAGGGGTCTGCTGCGATGGGAGCCGCGGCCGACCTCGACGACGCCCATCCCTCCGTGGCGCTCTGTCTGCTTGCGTTCGGATCAGCGCTTCTCTTGTTGCAATCGGAACGATACACCGGGTTCGCGAAGGCGTTGACCTATGCGCTCCTCTTCTTCTGCTCGGCGGCGATCCTGGGCTCCCTCTATCATGTCGAGGCTCTCCCCGAGGGGGCTCTCTTCATCCGCATCGGCTCTCCTCTTCGCTAATCCGGATGGGGTCGGCATTCCGGCCGAACTCCTCAACGTCATCGCGATCGCGGTCGCCTATGCCGGGACGGCGAAACTGGGTTTCCGCATGGCCATACCCCCCGGAAATATTTCCGTGGTCTGGCCGCCGTCGGGGATCGCGCTGGCGGCAATCCTGCTCTGCGGTCCGGGGGCCTGGCCGGGGGTCGCGCTCGGTTCGTTCATTGCAAATTCCTCATTCTTCTCCGGCATAACCGACCCGTTCTCCATCGATGCACTCGGGGCGGCGTCATTGATCGCCGCCGGCTCGACACTGCAAGCTCTCCTCGGTGCCGCGCTGGTTCGAAAATTCGGAGGCGGCGTGGATTTCCTGCGCAGCGCGAAGTATGTTATCACGTTTGTCATGATCGAGATTCTGACGTGCTGCGTGGCCCCGACTTTTGGCGTCACGGGGGTCTGTTTTGGCGGCTTCGCGAAGTGGTGGAACTTCGGCCCTTTGTGGTGGACCTGGTGGCTGGGAGATGCGACGGGGGTCATTCTTCTCACACCTTTCCTGATGGCCTGGTCCGGATTTGTCCGGCCCAGATGGAATCCGGTCCGCGTCCTGGAGGGGGCGGGCCTGGCCGTCCTCTCGATTCTGGCATTCCAGATCGTCTTCGGCTGGCCGCTCCAACTGCCGGGTATTACGTATCCGTTGCCGTACGTTGTCATGCCCTTCATCTTATGGGCGGGATTTCGGTTCGGACAAAGGGGGATGACGCTCTGGATCCTCTCGCTTTTCGTGTTTGCCCTTGAGAGCACCGTGAACTTACGCGGTCCCTTCACCGGAGCCCCCGCCCAAGCCGGACTTTCATCCCTGCAGTCGTTTCTCGGTATCGTCACGGTGATGGGATTGGTCCTCGCCTCTGCGATCGACGATTACCGGCGCGCCGATCGCGAATTACACATCGGTTACAGCCTCCTGGAGGCACGGGTGAACGAGAGGACGGCTGACCTTGCGAAAGCCAACGAGATCCTTCGGAATGAGATCGATGAGCGGAAGCGCGCCGAAGCAATATCCCGGAGCTTCGAAGAACGATTCAGAGTGCTGGTGGAAGGAGTAAAGGATTATGCGATCCTCATGCTCGACCACAACGGAAACGTGGTCAGTTGGAACGAAGGAGCGAAGCATGTCGATGGGTATGAGGCGTCGGAAATTCTCGGCCGGCACTTCTCGGTCTTCTTCCCGGAAGAGGAGCGTAAGGAGAAGCCGGGGCTCATCCTGAACTCTGCGATCCGCGACGGCAGAAGCGAGGAGGAAGGCTGGCGCGTGCGGAAAAACGGCTCACGCTACTGGGCCAGCGTCGTCGTCACCGCGCTGAGGGATGGGGACGGAACTCTTCTTGGATTCGCGAGGATTACCCGCGATATGAGCGATCAGAGAAGAAGGGAAGAGGAACTCCGGCTGCTCGCAAACGAACTTCAACGACGGCTCCTGGAACTCCGCATCGTCAACACGGAACTGGAATCATTCAGTTATTCCGTTTCGCACGATTTGAGGGCGCCCCTCCGTCATATCGACGGATTTGTCGACCTCCTCCGGAACGAGATCCACGATCTTCTCGGCGAAAAGAGCCTCCATTACCTGAATGTCATCTCCGATTCCGCCGGGCGGATGGCGAGGCTGATCGACGAGCTCCTGGTGTTTTCACGGATGGGGCGCGTCGAGGTGCGCTCGACGACCGTGGAGACGGAGGCCCTGGTCCGCGAGTCGATCCGGTCTTTGGAGATGGATGCGAAGGGCCGGAAGATCGATTGGAGAATTGGCCCCCTTCCCATAATTCAGGGGGACCCCTCCCTTCTCGGGCTGGTCTTCACAAACCTGATTTCAAACGCCCTGAAGTATACCCGCACGCGCCCCGAGGCGGTCATCGAGATCGGCTGCGCCCAGGACAATGATCACGAAGCCGGTTTCTATGTCCGGGATAACGGGGTAGGATTCGATATGGAGTACAAGGATAAACTTTTCGGCGTCTTTCAACGGCTGCACCGTTCGGAGGATTTTGAAGGCGTCGGCATCGGCCTCGCGAACGTCCGCCGGATCGTTCAACGCCACGGCGGCCGGACGTGGGCCGAAGGGGCGGTCGATCAGGGCGCCACATTCTATTTTTCGATCCCAAGAAATTCGGAGAAGATCAACCGTGGATGAGGCATCACGCCCAGGAATTGAGCGGGCAAAAGTCAGCCTGCCGCGGATCCGGCCGCTGATTCTGTGAGCGAAAGAATCCGAATCATCTCGTCGTGGACCAGTCCGTTCGTGGCGAGAATTGCTTTTTGATAGATGTCGAACGATCCCCCCGAAAAATTTGTCACCCGTCCTCCCGCCTCCTCGACGAGAAGAACACCTGCCGCAGTGTCCCACGGATTGAGCGAAACCTCCCAGAATCCTTCATACCTGCCCGCCGCCGTATAGGCCAGATCGATTGCCGCCGATCCCATTCGCCGGACCGCCTGCGCGCGCGTGAGGAAACGGACAAAATGTTCGATCGCATGGCCCGGATTTTCGGCGACGTCGTAGGGGAATCCCGTGACGAGCAGGCTCCGGATCAGAGAGTCGATTCCGGAAACCCGGATTCGTTTGCCGTTTAAAAAGGCGCCCTTCCCGCGTTCGGCGACGAACAGCTCGTCAAAGTTTGGATCGTAGATGACCCCGAGGATGATTGCACCCTAGTGCTCGACCGCAATCGAGACGCAGAACACCGGGAAGGCGTGCGTGTAGTTCGTCGTCCCGTCGAGGGGATCGATCACCCAGGTGAATTCCGATTCCGGCGCGCCTTTTCTTCCGCTCTCTTCGGCGAGAATGGAATGAGAGGGATGGCGGCGCCCGATGATTTGCTTTATCACCTCCTCCGACTGCCTGTCGATCTCGGTGACAAGATTCTTTTCCTGCCCCGATTTCTGCCGGATATCCTTTACCCTTCCGAGATGCAGCCTGAGAAGTTTGCCCGCCTCTCTGGCGGCTTCGATCGCCGTGTCGATCATGGAACGATCCTGGGTTTCTTCTGAGCCAGCAGCCTTCTGACGAGCTCGCTGTTCCGTCCGCTGACCCGGAATCGCACCTTCACCGAGTTGTTCTCGTACTCCTTCCCCAGGACTTCCGCCCACTCGTGCAGCTTGGCGATCGTGCGGTAATCCGATTGCTTCACGAGGATGGTCTGTTCTGAGGTTTCTTTATTAAGGAGCTCGAGGAGGGATGCCTCCAAGGTTGAGATGTTGATGCCCCTTTGGGCCGAGATGAAGACCGACGGCCGGTACGTCTCGGCAAGTCCCGCGGCTATGGACCGGTCGGTCACCTTGTCGATTTTATTGAATACGAATATCGTGGGTTTGCCGGCCGCCTCAAGCTCGCTGAGTGTATCGTTGACGACCTCGATCTGTTCGTGAAACGCCGGATGGCTCACATCGACGACGTGCAGCAGGATATCGGCTTCCGCGGTTTCCGCGAGCGTGCTTCGAAAGGAGGCGATGAGGTGGGAGGGAAGCTTGCGGATGAACCCGACCGTGTCCGACAGCAGTATTTTCTTCCCGGGCCCGATCGAAACGAGCCGGACCGTCGTGTCGAGGGTCGCGAAAAGCCGGTCTTCAATCAGTACGTCGGCGGAGGACATCAGCCGGAGGAGCGTCGACTTGCCCGCGTTGGTGTAACCGACCATCGCGATCCGCGGCAGGTTTTCCCTCCCTTTTCTCTGTACCTCCCGTTCCTTGCTGATGCGCTCAAGCTTCTCCTTGAGATGGCTGATTCTGGTGCGGATTGCGCGGCGGTCGGTTTCGATCTGCTGTTCTCCGGGTCCCTTCGTGCCGACGCCGCCGTATTGTTTTGAAAGGTGGGTCCATTGTCTCGTGAGGCGGGGGAGGAGATACTGAAGCTGCGCGAGCTCGACCTGCGTCATCGCTTCCTTCGTCTTGGCGCGCAACGCAAAAATCTGAAGTATCAGCCCGCTCCGGTCGATAATTTTGCACGGTATGAATTTTTCGAGGTTACGGATTTGAACGGGCGAAAGATCGTCATCGAAGATTACGGTGTCGATTTTTTCCTCTTCGACCCTGGCTCCGATTTCCTCCGCCTTGCCCTTGCCGATCAGGAGCGCGGCATCGATCCGCTGGCGTTCCTGAATCACGGCATGCCGGACCGTGACGCCGGCGGTATCCGCAAGAAGAACAAGCTCGTCCAGGTACTCCTCCACCTGCCGCCTCTCCATTCTTCCCGTCACCAATCCCACGACGATCGCGTTTTCCCGTTTGGCAGTTTCGACGAGGTTCATGAGAGCGCCGGCGACGGTTGTTGAGCAGACCTGGCGTCTCGCGCGACCGCCATCTCGAGAAGCGCCATCGCAAGCGCGAGCCCGAGGCAGTGTTTCCAGAGTTCGACGCCGAATCTCAGCTGCAGGACAGTCGACTGGAGCTCATCGGTCGGCGCAATCAACCGCACTGCGGAGGGACTAATGGCGGCATTTTTCCAGAATTTCGCGAGCTCATCCGCCGAAACCTTCCGCGGATCGGATTCCCGGGGATCGACATTCATTGCAAAGACCGTGAGGGGGGAGGCCCCGCCGCGGATTTCATAAAATCCGGGCGCCGAGAGCCGGTTGAGCCTGAACCAAAGGGCCGATGAGGCAATCCCCTCCGATTGGCCGGCGGGCCGGATCAGTTCCGCCGAGCCGTCGGGCGACACCAGCGTGTATTGGGTGTTATTTGATTGCGAGCGTTTCGCCGAGACCGTCGGCTCCTCCCCGACCGTGAACGACGGGACAGCTTCGCCGAGCGATGACAGGTAGATCATCGAACGATACACGAGAGGTGCGAAGAGGCCTTTTAGAGGAAAGTCGGACCATGCCAGGCTCGGCGCGACCGAAAAGACGAGAACCCTGCCCTCGCCGATTTTGTATTCGGAGAGAAACGCGCTTCCGTCGGTGAGGGAGATGAGGGTCCGCCCCTGCTTCCCTGTCTGCCTCTGGACGAAGCTCGTGATCGCGGGCGACTCGATCCGGGCTGTCCCTGTGCGTTTCGATTGATCCTGGGGTTCAAAGATTGTGGCGAAGAGCGGATGATCAAGATCCACATTCTGGAAGGAGAGGCCGCCCTGGGCATCCGCCCTGGTTATTCCCTCGAACGGGGGGATGTTGAGAGCCCGCAACAACACCGTGTTATAATTTTCGGGCTGGATATCGTTTCCCGGAAAGAGGATGAGGCCCCCGCCGCGCCTCACATAGCGTGCGATGCGGTCCGCATCCCCGGATGAAAACGAAGGGACGTTCGAGAGAAGGAGCACATTCGTGTTCTCAATATTCAGAAACGGAAATCTCTGGATGGAGCTTTGCTGAATATCGAGAAGCGTCCGGTTTTCTCCGCTTTTCCCCGCTTCAGTCGCGAGAGTGATGAATCGGGTATCTGCGGGCGAATTCGCGACCATTGCGACGCCGATGCGTTCGGGGACATACAAAGTAAAAAACCTGCGGTTGTCAGGTTCCAACGCATCGCTCTCCAGTTCCGCGTAGCCCTTGATGAAGCCGGCGCGCTTGGGTGTGGCGCTGAATTCCTTGGACGCCGATCCCCAGGCACCCGCAGAGAGGCTTCCCTGCGCCGTGCGATTCCCGTCCAGATAGACGCTGGTAACGTAGTCATGGATGGCAACGGGGCCGAAATTGCTCGCCGACACGAATATCCTGACGGGCTTCTCCCGTTCGAAGATTTGCGTCCTGATTTCGATCGAGTCGATCGCGACATTTGCAACGGGCTTCGAGCCGAGTTCCACGAGGAAGAATTTCACCTGGGAATCGAACGTCGAGTCGGCCAGGTCCCCACCCTGCCGGGAACCGGGGTTCTGGAGGAAGAGCGTGCGCTGCATGTCGCTGACGATATAGACTTCCTTGTTCGCATTTTTCGACACTTGAAGAAGGCGGCCCGCAGCCCGCATCGCCTCGCTCATGGGGCGACGGACGGCGGAGACCTGTGACTCATCCACGGCGGCCTTGAGCGCCGCGAAATCGTGGGTGGCGGGTTCGACGGAAGCTTTCGGCAGATCAGAGAGACGGATAAGAAACGCCTCATCTCCCTCCTTGAGGATTTCGACGAGCCGATTCATGGCTTCCTTCGCCTGCTTAAATAACTCCCCGCGCTCGTCGGCGGCAGACAAGCTGAAGGAGTCGTCCAGGATGAAGACGACTGTTGAATTCGCGTGTGATCCGAACCCCCCGAACATTGTTCCGTGAAGAGCGGGCCGTGCAAAGGCCAGAACGATGAGCACGATCAGCAGCGTCCTTATCAACAGCAGCAACAACTGCCGGAGTTTGAGCCG
>VBOC01000149.1:0-3028 GCA_005877655.1 Ignavibacteria bacterium | reverse complement strand
ATTGCCATTCCTGCGAGAGTTTAGTACATTCGTGGTGATGTTTGAACGCGCCTTCGAAAGAAATCCCAGGCGGCACAGCATGCAACGTCACGCCGTACTCGCCGCCCTCGTCGTTTATTTCACCGCAACGGCCGCTTCGCAGGTTTTCTTAAAAGACCAGTTCCCGAACATCTCCTTCAGCTCCCCGGTCGGGCTGTATCATCCGAATGACGGCACCGACCGGCTCTGCGTGGTCGAGCAGGCGGGTGTCATCCGAATCTTCGCTTCGGATACAACGATCACGTCCACCGACACGTTTCTCGATATCCACGACAGCGTGGCGAGCGGTGGGGAGTTGGGGCTCCTCGGCTTTGCCTTCCATCCCAACTACGCGGCGAACGGATACTTTTATGTCGATTACACGCGGGACCATCCGCTGCGGACGGTGATCTCGCGCTTCCGCGTGAGCGTATCGAATCCCGATTCCGCCGATCCGGCCAGCGAGTTCATCATCCTCGAACAGCTTCAGCCATTCGACAATCATAATGGGGGCCAGCTTGCCTTCGGGCCGGACGGATATTTATACATCGCATTCGGCGACGGCGGAAGCGGCGGAGATCCTCAGGGGAACGGCCAGAAAAGATCGACGCTTCTGGGCAAGATACTTCGAATCAATGTCGATTCCGCGGCAGGAGAGCGGCACTACGCCATCCCTCCCGACAACCCCTACTACCGGGACACGACCAAGAACCAGGAGATCTTCGCCTACGGAATGCGCAACCCCTGGAGATTTAGTTTCGACGGGAACACGCTCTGGTGCGCCGATGTGGGACAAGGCTCATGGGAAGAAATCGACACGGTCGCCGGCGGGGGAAACTACGGCTGGAATATCATGGAAGGGAGGCACTGCTATTCACCGTCCTCGGGATGCGATACGACCGGTCTCACGCTTCCAATCTGGGAATACGGCCATGACGCGGGCCGTTGCGCAATCGTCGGCGGATTCGTTTACCGGGGTGCCGCACTTCCATCATTGAGGGGCCGGTATATTTACGGAGACGATTGTTCGGGAGAAATTTGGGCGTTGACTCCGGTCCCCTCCTCGCCACCATCGAATGCGCTTCTGATCGGTTCAGGAAGGAGCATCTCCTCGTTCGGGGAGGACAGGTTTCACGAAATCTACGTTTGCGATCTCGGCAGCGGAAAAGTTTACAAGCTTTCCGGAACGGCATCAGCCTTCATCGACTATCACATGATGAACTCGTGGAATCTCATCTCGCTGCCGTTAGGCATCGCGGACAGGCGGAGGAGCATTCTGTTCCCATCTGCCGCCTCCCCGGCTTTCGAATACGATCCTGCAACCGGATACAGAATCCGCGATACGCTCACTCCGGGGTCTGGATATTGGCTGAGGTTCAACGATAGCGCGACGATCGGACTTCTGGGGACGCCGCTCTACGCAGATACAATCGATGTCGTTCCGGGATGGAACCTCATCGGATCGCTTTCGCAACCGATTGCGGCGACGCAGGTGTCGTCAATTCCAGGAGGGATCGTGACATCGCGGTTCTTCGCATATCGGGGAGCCTACACGCCGAGCAACACGATCGATCCGGGTACGGGATACTGGGTGAAAGTGAGCCAGAGCGGGAAATTGGTTCTCTCGTCAACATCGACAGGAGCAGCTAAACCAGGTGCGATCCGGATAATCCCGACCGGTGAGCTTCCCCCAGCGCCCCCGGGTCCCGGCGCGGCCGGCAAGGCGAGGAAACCCGTACCGACGGAATACTCCCTTGCACAGAACTATCCCAACCCCTTCAATCCTGCGACGGTCATCCACTATTCGTTGCCCGCGGCGGGCTTTGTGACATTGAAGGTCTATAATATCCTTGGCGAGGAGGCTGGCACACTCGTCAATGAGTTCCAGGAGGCGGGATACAAGTCGGCATCCTGGGATGCGGCAGGCCTGCCCAGCGGTATTTATCTCTACCGTCTGATATCGGGGAGCTTTACAGACCTCAAGAAGATGATGGTGGTGAGGTGAGGATTTCCGTCCTTCAAACATTGTTGCGGCATTCAGTGGGGCAGGCCGCAACTGTTCCCGGGAGGGTGAACAAAACGGCCTGGGGATTCCTGGTCCTGTTCCTCCTTTCCTCTCCCCAACTATACGCTCAAACCGTCTGGCTCGACGAGCTCGATTTGAGCGCGATGGAGATCGGCTGGGGAAATCCCAATTCAAGAAAATCGGTCGAGGATCACACGCTGAGCGTCGCGGGCCGGAAATTCGACCGGGGTGTCGGAACCCACGCCGTGAGCACCTACCTATTGAATCTCGATGGGAAAGGAAAGAGATTCTCCGCATGGGTCGGCGTCGACGATGAGGTGGATACTTCAATAGCAAGCATCGAATTCTCCGTCCTCGGCGACGGGAAAGTGTTGTGGCAAAGCGGCGTGATGAAATGGCGCGATCCCCCGAAAAGCGTCGAGATCGATGCGTCGAACATCAAACTGTTGGGATTGCTTGTGACCGACGCCGGGGACGGCATCGGCTGGGATCATGCAGACTGGTGCGATGCAAAGCTTGAGCTCGCAGACAGCACCCGGGTGGCAAGTCTAGTCGTGAAGCGAACGATCAAACCCTACGTGCTGACGCCGCCCGATTCCGGGAGGCCGAGGATTAACGGCGCCAAAGTTTTCGGCGTCCGGCTCGGCAACCCGTTTCTCTATACAATTGCCGCGACTGGAAAACGTCCGATGACATTTGAAGCCAGGCGCCTGCCTGAAGGATTGCAACTGAACCGGTCCACAGGACGGATCACCGGAACTATCAAACGCCGGGGGGAATACAAAGCCATCGTCACCGCGCGGAATAGTCTGGCGAAAGCAGAGCGGGAGCTCAGGATCGTGGCCGGAGACGAGATTTGTTTGACTCCGCCGATGGGTTGGAACAGCTGGAACTGCTGGGCGTGCGCGGTCGACGATCAAAAAGTTCGCGCCTCGGCCGACGCGATGGTATCCTCGGGGCTGGCAAACCACGGGTGGAATTACA
>VBOC01000148.1 GCA_005877655.1 Ignavibacteria bacterium | reverse complement strand
GCAGCACGACGACTCCCGTCGGCTCGCTCCGGCTCCTGATCGGAAATGCGAACAGGCTGTGCAGGTCCAGCCTGGCAGCCACGGGTGCGAGTTCCCAGCCCGTGTCTGCCCGCAGCTCGGCGACCCAGGAAGGTTTGCCGTTCATCCAGACCTTGCCGGGAAGTTCGGATCCTTTCAAATAAGAAGATCTCCGGCTGCGCGTTAGAAGCTCCGATGCGTCCAGCGAGGGGGTGTGCCACGTTGCCTGAATCTGAAGAAGCTCCCTTCCCGCTTCCGGCTGCCAGAGTTGCCCCACGTGCCACCCTTCGATGATGCAAATCGACTGCAGGATCCTGGCCGCGCCCTCCGGGATGGAAGTTGCTTCGGCGAAAACACGGGTGACGGCGTACTGCAGCCTCACGCGCCGTTCGGTCCGCAGCCACTCGAGATCGGTTCCGCGGTTCCGGAGCTCGTCGAGCTGAAGGCGGAATTCATCCAGCTCCTTGATAAACCGTGCGCTCATAATCCGTTCGCTCTCACCTGGTGAAACGCCAACCCTTCCACGCAAGTCTGCAGACCCGCCTTTAAGGCAGGTCTGTATGAAACCGCCCGGCTAATCAAGCTCCTCGTAGGCGAGCAGCGTGAAAAACTCGGGAAATAATTTTTCGGTCGTGAGCCTGTTGAGCAGTTCCCTGGCGAGCGTGAATGTCCGCCTCTGAC
This sequence comes from Ignavibacteria bacterium, assembly GCA_005877655.1. Taxonomy (GTDB): domain Bacteria; phylum Bacteroidota; class Ignavibacteria; order UBA10030; family SZUA-254; genus VBOC01. Next base: position 7,381 of record VBOC01000148.1, on the reverse strand, counting down.
CTTCGCGCAGACCCGATGCCGTCTGAATTGCGGCGAATTCCTCCGCCAGCAACCGGCGATAAAGTTCCACGGTAATTTTTCCGTTCTCGAAGAAATGATGCTGATGGTGAAGCCATTGCCAGATCTGGGCCCTGGAAATTTCCGCCGTGGCTGTGCTTTCCATCAGGTTGTTGACGGGCACGCAGCCGACCCCCCGGAACCAGGATTCAAGATAGATCAGCGCCGCACGGATGTTGGTGCGAATGCCCTGCTCGGTCACCACCGCTTTGGGCATCGAAAGCAGGTCGGCCGGTTCGATTTCCACATCGTAGCGCAGGCGCCGGATTTGATTCGCTTCCGGCATGTACTCGTTGAAGACATCCCGCGCGACGCTTACGAGCTCGGGATGCGCGACCCACGTGCCGTCGTGGCCGTCCCGGGCTTCCCGTATCTTATCCGCCTGGACCTTCACGATTGCCTCCTCGCTCGCCTCCGGGTCGCCGGTGACCGGGACCTGGGCAGCCATCCCCCCGATCGCATGAACGCCCCGCCGGTGGCACGTTTTGATCAGGAGCAGAGAGTAAGAATGAAGAAACCTGTTTGCCATCCCGAGGCGGGACCGGTCGGGCAGCATGAATTCAGGATAGTGGCGGAATTTCTTTATGATACTGAAAATATAGTCCCATCTTCCGCAGTTCAGACCGCCTGCATGATCGCTCAATTCATGGAGAATTTCGTCCATTTCGAACGCGGCCAGGATGTTCTCAATGAGGACCGTCGCCCGTACAGACCCCCGGGGAATTCCCAGCTCGTCCTGCGACATCAGGAAGATGTCGTTCCAGAACCGCGCCTCCGGATGGCTCTCAAGCTTCGGGAGATACACATACGGACCCGACCCGCGTTCCAGCAGCTTTCTCGCATTATGATAAAAGTAGATCCCGAAGTCGAAGATCGAGGCGGAGATGGGATGCCCGTCCACAAGAACATGCTTCTCGACCATATGCAGGCCGCGCGGACGAATCATCAGCGTCGCGGGCGTTTCACCGAGCAGGTACTCCTTTCCTTCGAGGCTGATGAACTTGATGGTGCGGTCCACTGCGGCACAGAGGTTAATCTGTCCCTCGACCATGTTCTCCCATGTCGGCGAGTTGGCATCCTCAAAATCCGCCATGTAGACGTTCGCGCCGGAATTGAGGGCGTCGATGATCGTTTTCCGGTCGGTCGGACCGGTGATTTCGACCCTGCGGTCACGGAGGTCCTTCGGGATCGGGGCGACCGTCCACTCGCCGGTCCGGATGCTTTTTGTCCCGGGAAGGAACTGCGGCATTCTGCCGGCGATGATCTCCACCTGGCGCTCCCACCGCCGGTGCAAGAGGCCCCTGCGCCGCTCGCCGAACTCCTTTTCCAGCCGGGCGACAAACTCCATCGCATCCTGTGTCAAGAGCCGCTTGTATTCGGTATTCACGGGGGCCTTGATTTCCACCCTCGGAGGTATCCGGTGCGATGTTGCCTTTCTCATGAGAGTCTTCATGACCTGACTCCTCTTTTGAACGTATGATGTACACCATCCTCCGGTTTTCCTCGCCAGTCATTTGATCCCCTCGAAGTCATTCAACTGTTACGCTTTTTGCAAGGTTTCGCGGTTGGTCGACATTGCACCCCCGCAGCACCGCGATGTAGTACGCCAGCAATTGAAGCGGAATCATCGCCAGAATCGGGTGCAGCATGTCGAGCGTCTTCGGGATGCGGATGACATAGTCGCTGAGCGTGTGAATCCATGGGTCATCCTCGTTTGCGACGACAACGACACGCCCGTTCCGCGCCCTGACTTCTTCTATATTGCCGATGATCTTCTCGTATGTTTTGTCCTGCGGGGCGATCACGACGACCGGCATATCCCGGTCGATGAGCGCGATCGGGCCGTGCTTCATCTCCGCCGCCGGATACCCCTCGGCATGGATATAGGAAATTTCCTTCAGCTTCAGAGCCCCTTCGAGCGCTGCCGGAAAGCCGTACCCGCGCCCAAGGTAGAGAAAATTTTCCGCATCCTGAAACTCGCGGGCGTACTGCTGGATGACCTCGCTGTGCTCGAGGATGTGCGATACTTTCTCCGGAAGCGATTTTAATTCGCGTATGATCGTTTTCCCCTGTTCTTTCGTCAGTCCGCGTTCCCGGGCCAACGCGAGCGTGATGAGGGCGAGCACCGAAAGCTGGGAAGTGAAGGCTTTGGTCGACGCGACGCCGATCTCCGGCCCCGCGTGGAGGTAGACGCCCGCGTCGCTCTCTCTTGCCAGCGTGCTGCCCACGACGTTGCAGATCCCGAGGCCGAGCGCTCCCCGGTTGAGCGACTCGCGCATTGCCGCGATGGTGTCGGCAGTCTCGCCGCTCTGGCTGATGCAGAAGACGACGTCGCGTTCGTCGAGCATCGGGTCGCGGTACCGGAATTCCGAGGCATATTCCACTTCAACAGGGAGGCGCGCGTATTGCTCGATCATATACCTGCCGATGAGTCCCGCATGCCAGGATGTCCCGCACCCGGTGAGGATGATCCGCCGAGACGCCAGAATTCGCGGCATGACTTCGCGGAGCCCGTCCAGGTTGGCGCGCCCATCGCACTCGAGGAGCCGGCCGCGAAGGGCGTCGTGGATTGTATCGGGCTGCTCGTAGATCTCTTTCAGCATGAAATGGGGATAACCGCACCGTTCGATCGTTTCCAGCTCGAGATCAAGCTCCGAGACATCCTTATCGATTTCAATGTTGTCGTGATTCTTGATCACGAGGCCGTTTGCCGAGATGACGGCCATCTCGCCGTCTGAAAGATAGATCACCTGACGGGTGGCGCCGGCGAGCGCCGTCGGGTCGGATGCACAAATGTACTCTCCCCTGCCGATGCCGATAACCAGCGGGCTTCCCTTTCTCGCGACGATTAACGTGCCGGGGGCATGCGTGGAAATCACGGCAATGCCGTAGGTTCCCTCCACCTGAGCCAGCGCCCGCCGCACGGCCGTTTCGAGATCATCCGCCGAGCGAAGATGTTCTTCTATCAGGTGCACAAGAACTTCGGTGTCCGTTGCGGAACAGAAACGATGGCCTCCGCGCTCGAGGATCGTCCTGAGGGAAGCATGATTTTCAATAATACCGTTGTGGATAAGGGCCAGACTCCGCGTGCAATCGGTGTGGGGGTGAGCATTCGATTCGGAAGGCACTCCGTGCGTTGCCCATCTCGTATGGGCAATTCCGATTGTGGCCTTCGGAAGCGAACCGTTGAGCGACTCGGCGAGGTTCTTGACCTTTCCGACGCGCCGGAATAAATGCAACTGATCGTTCGCGACGACCGCGATTCCGGCCGAATCGTATCCGCGATATTCGAGATGTCGCAGCCCTTCAAGGAGAATCGGCGCTGCTTCCCTGGCTCCAAGATATCCTACGATGCCGCACATTCGATCACCTTTTGATTGAAGCGTTCATTTACGGTCTTCCCGGCGGAGCCGGAAAACTTGAACCCTGAGGCGGCGGCTCACTGTGATTTTTCGCAAGCACGACAGCGAGGATTCCGGCGCCCAGGACAGCTGCTCCTGCTCCGATCCACGTCAGAGCCGCTGAACCGCCGCCGGACTGCTCTCCGCCGTTCAGATTGACTTCGAAATAGTAATCGCTTCCGGCCAGTCCCTGGGGAAATTCTTTTGCAATGTCCCATTGGATGGCCTTGCCCAATCCGGGCGGAATTCCCATCCCGACATCACCCGTGAGATTCTTCGGCGTGTAGATAAATGCCCGATCGCTCTCTTTTTTCAAGCGGACTGTTACCTCGGGCTTTGCATCGGAAGGCCCCAGGAGATCATAATGAATGACGATCTGGTTCTCCGAGGATGTAAACTTGACATTGATGGCGCGGATATCGTCATCATCGGCCCACGAAACCGTTTTCAATAACAGTGAAAGAATCACGACCCAGCGGACCCTCTTTGATTTTTCATGGCTTATTTGCATCATCCTTCGGTTCCTTTCATGTTGCGCGTTACCTCAAAAGGATCATTTTCTTTGTAAGGATCACTCCTCTGTCTGTCAGCAGGCGGGAAAAGTACGTTCCGCTTGCAAGGCTGATCCCGGCGCCGTCCTTGCCGTCCCATGCGAAGGCATAATGGCCCGGTTTCAGCGTGCCGTTATAAAGGTTTCTCACCTGTTGGCCGAGCATATCGAAAATACCCAGCGACACGCCCGATTCGGTCGGAATGCCGATTGAAAGAGTTGTCGTTGGATTGAAGGGGTTCGGGTAGTTCTCCTCGAGCACAAACATCCTCGGCCGGACCGAATTCAATCGCAGTTTCATCGCTTCCTCCCTGCCGACGAATATCTCAAATTTCATCGTGCCGCGGGTCTGAACGAATGTGTACACTGAATCGTGCCGGAGATCTTGCGCCGCTCCGCGCTCGTCGTCGATCAAATAGACTTCCAGTTTCTCCGGGACTGTCCGGACTCCCGAGAACCGAAGGTGCTGGGTTTGCCCGTCGATGGCATTGACATCGAACGGCCACGCTTCCACATCGCTGATTTCCGGACGGACATCGGTCGCGAAGCTTGAGTAGAGCGGATCCCATTCCGGGCGCTGGAAGGAGAGTCCCGCCGTGCCGGAGATTCCGGCCGGTTTCCGGAAATCGAGCGGATCGAGGCCGCGCATCGCCTGCCTTGAGATGCCGAACCAGGCGGCCCGATCGGTAATACCCGGGGATATCAGAATGATATTCATCCTCCATTCGCCGTCGGCTCTGCCCGCAGCCGGAGGAGTCGAAGATGTTGAGGTATAGGGAATCTTGAGAACCGAAAGATTCGTCGAATTGAAGAAATAATAGCCGGCATACGGATCGAGACTCGGCGATTGCGCGAACGAACCGTTGTAGGAATAGATGGGATCCGTTACGCTGTTCAGAGACTGGACCGTCGTCCATGCCAACGACGAGGTGAAGGGGTTCGTAATCAGATTCCACCCGGCGTGCATCGGAATCCGGGCGTTTCCCGATGAATCGAGGGTTGGAGAAGGAACCGTTCCGCTCACGATCCACGGTCCATTCCTGATGATCCAGAACGCGCGCCCCACCGTGAAGCGGAACGTGGCGCTTCCATCGTATTGTACGAGATAGCCGCTCGGCGCGCCGTTATCCCAATACGCCTGCCAATCGCTGCCGGAACTGCCGGAAAGCGAGCCGGCGATCGGTGCGTTGCCCGCTCCCGGCAGTCCGACGAGTCTGTAATCAGCCTGCTTAAACAGACCGATGTCGGAATATGCAGGATACTGGACAGTGGCGCTGAGCGTATACGTCGGCGGAATAGAATTTGGAATGGTGGTAAAGCTCCAGACAGAGGACCAATCGCTCGTCAGTGCCACGAGCCGGGCCCGAACCCGCCAATAATAGGCAGTACCGCGCGCGAGCGGCCCCACGACTCTTGACGTTCCCGTGAGAAGGGAATCGTCTTCCACCATTGGACTGAACGACGCAGCCGTCGAAACCTGGACCTGGTAGTCTGTCGCCCCAAGCGAGGAGTTCCAGTTCAACGTCGGGCTGACCGGCTGGTTGGTGGCGCCATTGGCCGGACTCGAAAGAGTGGGAGGAACCGGCGCGGCGCCTGTCGCAAACCCCCATGTCTGCGACCAGTCGCCCCAGGCGCCGGCATTTCGCGCCTTGACCCGCCAGTAATAGATCGTGTTGCTCGCCAGCGATCCCACCTGCCTGGAGTTTGCCGCAACGGAGGAATCGTCAAGGACGGTTGCGACAAAGCCGGTCGTGCGGGAAACCTGCAGCCGATACGCGCTCGCCCCCGCAGCGGGCGCCCACTGCAAGGTGACATTGGTGGATTGATAGGTTGCTCCGTTGGGGTGCCGTGGTAGTAAAAGTCCATGGCGCCGTCCATCCGCTCGCACCGCCGGAGTTCCGCGCACGCACCCGCCAGTAATAGGCGGTTGTGTTCGAGAGCGGGCCGACATCGCGTGATGTGACTGTCAGAGATGAGTCTTCGAGTGCGGGGGGATTGAACGTCGAAGTTGTGGAAAGCTGCACGTGATAGAAAGCTGCGCCCGAAGAACTGTTCCACGAGAGTGTCAGAGATAACGGCTGATTTCCCGCTCCGTTCGGGGGGCTTGCGAGCGCCGGAACCGCCGGTGGAGGCGGAGCAACCCGCGCCGTCGTGAACTGCCAGGTGTTCGACCAGTCGCTGAGTCCGCCGGTATTTCTTGCACGAACCCGCCAGAAATGTGTCGTGCTGTCGCCCAGCGGCCCGACCTGATCCGCGGTGGCGGTCAGGAGAGAATCATTGCGGATGATCAGGGTAAACGCCGCGCTCGTCGCCAACTGGAGCCAGTAGCCCGTTGCGCCCGGGACGGTGTTCCAGATCAGTGTCAGGATTGCCGGCTGGTTCGTCGCACCATTAGCCGGCGATTGCAGCGTCGGTACGCCGGGGGTTGCGGGGCTCGTAGTGAAGGTCCAGGCCTGTGACCAGCTGCTCCAACCGCCCGCATTCCGCGCCTCCACCCGCCAGTAATACGAGGTGTTGTTCGATAGCGATCCGGCCGGGCGGGAGGTGTCGGTGATCGTAGAATCATCAATGACCGCTGTGGCAAAGACCGAACTGAGTGAAAGCTGGAGCCGGTAGGCCGAGGCCCCTGCCGACCGTCCCCATGTGACAAATGGCGAAGTGGGCTGCCCCGTTGCGTTGTTCGGCGGGCTCAGGAGCACGGGTGTTGGCGGTGGAGCCGGGGCGGTGGTGAAGCTCCAAACACTCGACCAGCCTGTTGTTCCGGCGGCGTTTGCAGCATCGACACGCCAATAGTACGTCGTGCTCGTCAGGAGGCCGGGGGGGGCAGCCGTCGTACCCGTGATTCCACTGCTATCATACGTGCAGGCACGTTCGAAGCTCCGTTGGGAGGCGCGTTCAGCGCGGGGGGCCCGGGGAGCGCGGGAACGGTCGTAAAGTTCCAGATGCTCGACCACCCCCCCGTTCCTGCGGCGTTCTTTCCCTGCGCGCGCCAAAAATATTTTGTCTTGTTTGAAAGAGAGCTAACCTGCCGCGATGTGTCGGCGACGAGAGAGTCATCCAGCACAATCGCGATAAAAAGCGAATCAAGCGAAACTTGCAGGCGATACGAACTCACTACCGGCAATGCCCTCCACCGTACCGCCAGTGCCGTCGGCTGATCGACGGAGGCGTTCGCCGGAAAGATGAGTGTTGGAATCCCGGGGGTCGCAGGCAGGATCGTAAAGCTCCAGGAAACCGACCAACTACCCCAACCTGCGGAATTCCGGGCACGAACGTGCCAGTAATACGTCGTGTTATTGGCGAGGGGGCCAACTGATCGTGACGTGCTCACGACCCCGGAATCGTCCACGGCGGGGGTACCGAAGGAAGAATT
>VBOC01000145.1:5294-9108 GCA_005877655.1 Ignavibacteria bacterium | reverse complement strand
AACCGGACGTGATCCGCCCCCTGGTACTGCGGTACCTCGGGAGCCTTCCTTCGATCCATCGAAACGAACATTGGCGGGATGTGGGAGTGCGGCCGCCGAAAGGGGTGATCGAGAAATCGGTCAGAAAAGGGATCGAGCCTAAGAGCCGGGTTGAATTGATATTTACAGGACCCTTCGCATGGTCGCGGGAGAATCGATATGCCCTGAATTCCCTGACTAATGCGCTCAACATCACCCTGAGGGAAATCTTGAGGGAAGAGAAGGGAGGCACCTACGGCGTCTCAGTCAATGGATCGGTCAGCCACGACCCTGTTTCGCAGTACTCAATCACGATCGGCTTCGGATGCGCACCGGAGAGGGTTCAGGAACTCGTTCGTTCGGCCTTTGATGAGATCGAGCGCAGCAAGCGCAGCGGGTTTGACGAGAAGACGGTCGTGAAAGTGAAGGAGACACAGCTCCGGGAGCGAGAAACCGCACTGAAGCAAAACAGTTTCTGGCTACAGAACCTGAAATTCTATTACCAGAATGGCGAAGATCCTGCATCTATCCTGCGATATAATTCCCTCGTCGAACGCCTCACATCCGCTTTGCTCGGCGGCGCTGCACGGGAGTATTTCAAGCCTGACAACTATGTAAAGGTCGTTCTCGATCCCAAGGAGTGAGTCCCCAGCCGTGCGCACCACCCTTTGAATTAACCCCTCCTCCCGGTGTGTCCGTGCCTCACAACTCGGGCGGAGACCTCGCATGAAGTGCAGAAATTAAACCCCAGCCGGATAGGCAGGCTGGGGTTTTCGGATCAGATTTTCCTTGGATTATTTTGCGAGCAGCATCTTCTTCACGCCCACGAAATCGCCCGCCTGCAACCGGTAGAAGTAAACGCCGCTGGGAAGTGCGCTAGCGTCAAAGCTCACCGACCTGAATCCCGCATCCTGCACCCCATCTACGAGTGTTTTCACGAGCTGACCGAGAACATTGTGGACCGTCATCAGCACGTAGCTTGGCTGAGGCAAATCATACCTGAGGGTCGTTGTGGGATTGAACGGGTCGGGGTAGTTCTGAGCGAGGGAGTACACTCAAGGAAGTGAAGTTGGATCTTCTCCCGGGTTACCCAGTTCCGCTTGATGATTCTTCGATGGCGGAGGGCACGCCTGAGTTATGATATAATTTATCGTATTATAAATGGTGCTGTCAATGCAGCACTGGTCAATACTACCGCTACCGGAGAGGGGGATCCATCTGAGACTGTCAGTAGAGGTTCCCGGTGGCAAACCCACCAAATCAGTCACACCACTCGCTGCCGGGATACTCCAACTCAATGTGATCGGAAAGACCGCGTTTCGCACGATAAAGGGAACGCTTGTGACCGCCTGACCTAACGGGATGCCTTGAAGGTAATCGCCCGACTGGAAACGCACATCCAAGACACCGGCTGGCGGAGTTGGCGGCATCTGTATACTCGTTGCTCCGATCTGGGTGAGGAGAGTTTGATGATTTCCCAGAGCGTCTGTGATCGTGATCTGAGTCGGCGCCATCTGCGGGCAACAATTACACGGCGGTGGCGGGGGACTCTGGGTAGTGAACGACCAGACCTCAGACCAGCTGCTTGTGTTGAACCCGTTCGAGGCATTGGCCCGCCAGTAGTAGGTCGTCGTGTAGGCAAGTCCCCCCACTTGCTGGGATGTCGCCGTCAATCCTGCGGCATCATAGACGGTGGTCGTGAAGGCGCTCTGTGTGGAGACTTGTAGACGGTACGTCGACGCCCCAAGAGGCTGGCTCCAACTCAGTGAGATGGGGATGGGTTGATTGAGCGAGGCGTTGGCTGGAGACTGGAGCGATGGAGCGGTGATGGGCGGACCTCCACCTGAACCGCCTCCCTGCTGGGAGGATGGCTTCAAGAGCAGAGTGCCGTTCTGGCTGACGCTCACCCAATAGCCGCCACCTTTTGTCAACGTTGTTGTCGTAATGTAGCTGCCGTTATAGGCGAAGTAGCTTGAATTTACAATCCCCGCCGGAGAGCTCTGGACTTGCGATGTAGGTAAATCCTGGGAGATCGAACCAATAATGTTCCAACCGGCCGCCACCGGCGCACACATTGAGCCGATAGAATTGCCGTTATAAGTAATGGTGCTTGTGCTCGACGGGAATTTGACCCAATAACCCATCCCATTTGAAACGGATGTGGGTGTGTAGGCGTAATCGCCGTTTTCATAGGCCGATGGTGAACCGGGAGTATTCCGAAACGGTGCAACAATTGCGCCCGCTCCCCATAAAACTGAGGGGACAAAACTTGAGACCACATCGGGAATGCCGACCATGTTCCACCCGGTGCTGACCTGCAGAGAAATTGTGGTGGGCGGATTCAGCGCGGCGGCTTTCACGGATTGTAGAAGACAGTCCCTGAAACCGTCCGGTTCCGGAGAGGGGCGGTAGCCTCCGCCGAGCTCCCAAATGATCACCCCACCCAAGCCTTTACTCTTCACGTAATTTATTTTTTCAATGTTGCTTCGCTGATCATCATACGAGATAAATTGGTTCTGTGTCGGGTCCGGCTTTTCATCCTTCAGCCATGGAACGCGCGCGACATCGCTCCAACTATGTTTTGAAGGATCGTAAATGTTTTTCATTATATCCGCGTACGATAATTGGACGTCTGCTGGTTTCGGTTGCGGATGGTCCGGGGTTTCCCGCATGCGTCATCTGGAAAGTGGCCTTAAATTGTGTGGGTGCAATCGAGGGTATCACCTCCGATACATAGACATTTTCATCAGGGGAATCCTGGGACAACCAGGGAAGAGCAATTTCGGTGCCAACCTGAATATAGTCCATGATCGGATAAGGGGCGGAAGGCGTTACGGTTTGTACTCCGGTCGAAAGAATGGGTGGGATGGTACCCTCAAGCTCGAACTCTTGATTCGGAAGCGAGACTCCCTGGGTCGGTTGAAGCGGCCCTGGACCGGCTGGATCACGCACAATGCCACCCTGCCAGATATGCCCAAAAAAATCCAAGCCTATCCCGAGCTTCGAAGCGCTGACACCGCCATTGATGAGGGTTGTAATCCGATCATCGATCGAGGGAAGTGAGAGCCCAGAAGAGCGAGGCCCAGGCGGGAAGTAATTACCAGTACTGTACACCGGCGAGTTATGCCACGTTACCCATCCTTCGTACGGACCCGACATATCATACGTCATAAGATTGACTTGATTTAGTGATTGATGAACAGTCGTAATAATTCTGATATCGGCGTATTCAGGGATTGCTGCTGTCAAGAGTTTACCAGAAGGCAAATTAGTGCGGAGGTCGTTAATGAGGTTCGCATAATTCGCAAGGTCCCTGGTGTACTCTAGCGGTTCCCAGTCTACGTCAACACCATCGTAGCCGTACTGGCCAACGAACGCGACGATATTCTGAACAAAAGTCGCTCGGATACTCGAGGTCGCGGTGACAGTTCTCAGTCTATCAATGCTTCCAGAACCACCCACGACAATCAACACCTTTTTCCCGGCCGTGTGTGCAGCACTGATGATCTTCGTCGAATGTTGGTCGCCAACACAATTAGGGTTGCCGCCACAACTCGAGGTTGGGTCCAGACTTCCATCCGGATTGGGCCACAATGAGAAATGCATGATGGCTGTGACAGCGCCCTAATCGATTTGGTCCTCAGGCAAATAATGTGGATCGGTAGAATTTTGTATCCAGCCCGGATAGTAAGCGCTCACCCAAGGGGTGGTTTGTGCATTGAGTATTAGGGTCCAAGCCATTGTAGTCACCGCCAAGAAGAATAGCCGCGGTAACGTCGGTATGCCAGTCTTGCTT
>VBOC01000145.1:4400-5255 GCA_005877655.1 Ignavibacteria bacterium | reverse complement strand
AATGATAGTGATTGTGAATTATGTGGAAAGGTAGAGCAGTGGAGAAGAGAAATCAATGGGAAGTTCTTGATGCATTTTCTTGTGGCTTTTTATTGGTGCAATTTCGTGCTTTTGAAGGTTCTGGGCACGCTTCTTGATACAATTTGACGCGGGGTACTTTTTGAAGAAAAATCGTGTTATACTATATAGAAGACTGCACCTCAACCAGTCGAGAGGCGAAAACATGAAAAGCCACCGCCGCAATGTTCTGGTGGTTTTCATTCTACTCTTCCAAGGCACGTTTTCCCTTTCCCAATCTCTCTTCTGGCAAACCGCTGGACTCGATAGCTTTCAGGTGCGGAATTTCGCAATAAATGCGCAGGGGGATATATTCGCAGGTGCGTCAAATGCCTCGTATGGTTCAGGACTTTACCGATCGACTAACAACGGCCTGACCTGGGACACGCTGAACATAGGATTCCCTGATCCAAGAGTATTTTCCGTGATGGTCGACCCGCGCGGAGGAATCTTCGCAGGAGTAGATAGCCCAAGTGTGCGCGTCGATGGCGTGTACTATTCCTCCGATGACGGCGGCACGTGGGAGAAGCGATCGTCCCTTCGAGTGGTGTCGGCATTGATGACTCCCGATAGTGGCAGATCCTATCTCGGTGGTACGTTCGGTTATTCCGGTGGCGGTGTTTACCGTTCCGTTGATACTTGCAGAACGTGGACCCAATTGACGAGTTCTCTTGAGGTAGAGGACATAGCCATTACACACAAGGGGACTATTCTTGCGGCGGGTGGGTGGGCTCCTCCACCAGTCCTCGGAATTCTCCGCTCGACCGACAACGGGCAGACATGGACACATCTTACCGT
>VBOC01000145.1:1389-4234 GCA_005877655.1 Ignavibacteria bacterium | reverse complement strand
ACATGGACACATCTTACCGTCTGGGGCGGGGATTCCTGGATAAATCAGTTCCTCATCCCGCCTTCAGGAGATTTTATCTTTGAAGTGGGGGAGTGGGGGATTTTCGCTTCAGGAAGTGACGGACTGGACTGGTTTTATTCCGGCGGTGGTATACCACCAGCGGTTGCACGCGCCTCCATGAATTCATTGGCGATGGATTCGTATGGCAGACTCTATGCGGGCTCGGGTGAAGGCGGGGTCTATCGCTCGAGCGGCGGCGCGTCGTGGTTCGAGTGGAATAGCGGACTCACGAATCTGTCTGTCTATGCTCTGATCGTGAACTCCAAGGGGTTTCTTTTCGCCGGAACCCTTGGCGGCGTCTTCCGCAGCGTCAATCCCGTTGTCGGTGCCATCTTCTCAACAGACCGATCGGAGATTGATTTCCCTCAAGTGCCTGTGGGGAAAAGCATGGTGGATAGTTTTACTGTTTATAGCCAGGGGAGTACGCCGCTTTACATCGACACTGCAACGAGCAGTGATACAGCCTTCACGGTATTCCCCCCCAGAATTACGATTTCCCCAGGAGACAGTGCACGATTCTACGTTAGCTTCACGCCCCAAAGTGTCCGCGCCTACACGGGGTACATTTACTTGGCGAATAACGGCGCATCGTCTCCGGACGTCGTCACCGTCCGGGGGGATGCTGTCCTGGGCATAGCAGGAGAAAACCAACTCCCGAAGGAGTTTGCCCTTGCACAGAACTATCCAAATCCATTCAATCCGTTGACGGTTATCCGTTACACCTTACCCCGTAGTACGTTCGTCTCGCTAAGGGTTTACAACCTCCTCGGCGAAGCGGTGGCAACGCTCGTCAATGAGTTGAAAGAGCCGGGCAGCTATGGTGTAGCATGGGATGGAAATAGGCGATCGAGCGGGGTGTACTTCTACCGAATCATCGCAGGAGAATTTGTATCAACGAGGAAGATGATATTTGTGCGTTGACTCGTTGCGGACAGAACCCGACACATAATTTCTTCGATTTTCGAACGGTGGACTTTTCCTGTGAAGTGGCAGCTCGCCGTCAAGGGGACTTGGCCTGCTGTCTCTTCCATTCGCAGCGCCGAACCGCCCGTGCAGTGAAGCGTAGGTGACTCCGAAAACACGCTTGGTCCACCGATAGAAGGATTGGTCTGACCAGAATCCTAGGTGGTTCCCTATCTCATAGCCCCTCAATTTGTTCTGCTGCAAGAGGCGGGCAACTTCTGCCGTGAGCCTGCGATCGATGTACTTCTTGATCGTGATTCCCTCGCTGGTTCGAAACGCGCGATCAAGATCGGCAGGGTGCTTGTTGAACTCGGACGAAATCTCTTTCAGCCCCAGCGTCGCCTTCAAGTTCTTTTTAATAAATTGCTTTACTTCAGGTACGTCGATCATGGCTTCCTCCGGTTGTTCGCATTCTGCCAGTCGCACCGATGACTAATGAGCGGCATGTGGCTGTTACAGGAAGAAAGGTCAGAACTAGATCTACCCGACGGGATTTCTGAGAAGAAGTAATTGCCTCGCCATTCACGCAGATACGACCGATCAACAACTTGCCCTCCTTTCCGACGAACTGGCTTGCGTAGGACCCTCCTTCGGGAAGGGCGAAGATGACATGCAATGGTACACAAGTCCTTCCCAAAAGTCCATACGGTAAAACACGTATTTTTAAGAGTACGGTAAACACACTAGTGTAGGGTGAAATAATACTTCGACAAAATCGCGCAATGAGTCTGGCTGTACAGCTCGCGTCCAAGGCGGACGACATGAGGCCAACGCACCGAATGGATTGATCTCGACCGTCCCGACATGCGGGGCAAGTGAGATTGATCGGGAGGCGGAAAATCCGTAATATCAATCGATGCCCGTTTGCTCGATTCTTCTTCCTCTTCTCGTCTATGGCCCAACCGCCTATGGCGCCAAGCCCGCCTCTGGCGGGCTGCCCACCACAGGCGGGCTCAGCGCGTCTCGAACCCCGATCAATCCGGAGGACCTTGTCATCGAAGTGAAGGGAAATTCCCGCGAGATCGCCTACACGAACAAGGAAGCCGGAGTTTTCTATACAGAAACCAACGGGGAGCACCGGTCTGCCTGGCAAGGATGGCGAGTCATGTCGAGGGAGGTCATGGAGGATTATGCCGTTGAGATCGGCGGTGTCGAGCTCCGCCGGTCGGATATCGTGCGCGCCCTGGTCTACCCGCATCAATTCGTGCGCGAATATGCCAACGGAGTCCGGGAGACGGTAACGCTCTTGGACGGGGTAAATGCAATCATGTTGCAGCTCGACAGCGTAACGGGGAGCGATATCGCGATCCGGCCGCTCTTTAGCGACCTGCACCGGCAGGAGGACTTCTCGCTTGACGCTAGCGGCGGGATTCTAAGCATAGGCCGGAGGGATTACGGAACGAGTCCTGCGCCAACGCAGTATCCCGGATGGATTTCACTCACACTCGAGCCCCAAACCGGATACGCCCTCGCATTCTATGAAGGCAAGCAATACGGGCGGTACTATTCGCCGGCTGCGCTGAGGTCGGGGATCAGGAGCGATCATTACACCGTCGTCATCACGGCGGGTAACTCCAACCGGGCGGCCTCGCGCCTCGCTTTATCCATCATCGACCACTTTCCGGACACAAATCCGGTCATCCCGCGCCGCGATCGCATTGCGAGCTTGCTGAACCGATCGTACTTCCGGACGGACAACCCGTTACTCGATAAAGCCCTCAACTGGGCAAAGGTCTCGCTCGATGCGCTGATCATGAATCAGAATAAAAAGGGGATTTTCGCAGGCTTGCCGTGGTTTGACGACTACTGGGGAAGGGATTCG
>VBOC01000145.1:0-1384 GCA_005877655.1 Ignavibacteria bacterium | reverse complement strand
CCTGCGCTCGTTTGCTGAATGGCAGGACACCACACAATCAAGTTCTACATTTGGACGGATTCCAAACACGGTGACGGCTTCATCGAAATCGTACAACAGCGCCGACGGGACGCCCAGGTTCGTGAGCGCCCTGTGGGAGTATTTTCTCTACTCCGGGGATACGAGCTTCGTCAGGGAAATGTTCCCGGCGGTGAAACGATCCATCGAAGGCACGCTCAAGTACCATGTGGACCGTGATTATTTTCTGACCCACGGCGATGCGGAGACCTGGATGGACGCCGTGGGCCCCCAGGGAGCCTGGTCGGCGCGAGGGAACCGGGCCAACGATATCCAGGCGCTCTGGCATGACCAGCTTCGGGATGCAGCATCAATGGCAGGGCAGCTAGGCAAGAAGGATAATTACGCGAAGTGGAACCAGATCAGCGGGATTCTCGAATCGAATTTTAACAAACGCTTCCTCGACACGACCGCAGGCCTCTGCTATGATTTTCTGCATGCCGACGGGACTCCCGATCGCCGGGTTCGCCCGAACCAGCTCTTCGCCGGCGAACTCATTCGTGATGAAGCGCTTCAGCAGCGTGTGTTTATGAATCTGACGAAGATGCTCGTTTATCCGCACGGCGTCGCAACACTTTCCCAGGCAGACGATAATTTCCATCCCTACCATCATTACCCGCCGTACTACGTGCCCGATGAGGGGTACCATAATGGCATCGTCTGGCCGTGGCTGGCAGGCCGCTGGATCGATGATGCGGCGAGATATGGGTTGTCGGACTCGGCTTTTATCGTGACAGAGAACATGGTGAATCAGATCCTCGAACGCGGTGCAGTGGGAACACTTTCGGAATTATTGGACGCAGCGCCGAGGAAGGCGGAGCAACAGCCCCGCTTATCGGGCGCCATTTCCCAGGCGTGGAGTTTAACGGAGTTTATTCGAAGCTTCTACCAGGCGTACCTCGGCATAACCGTGAATGCCGTAAATTCCAAACTCCTGCTCCGGCCCCGGCTCCCCCTGGCGATCAAACGGGCTGACTTCGACGTGGCGATCGGGGCGGGTGCGGTCACCGTCGGTTATGAAAGAGCAGGCGCCGATATCAACGTCAGTCTTTCCTCCCCGCCCGGCGGAAAAACCATTGATGTTGTTGTGCTATCGCCGCCGGAACCCGGAGACGGGGGGGCTGAATCCTCGCCAAACAGTATCGGCGGCTCCGCCATATCCCGCGACGCGGGACTGAGCCGGGACAAACACGACCCGGGACCCCGCGTCTGCGATCTAAGTCTCCCACCGGGAGGCCACGTTGCCGTGCTGGTCGGCAAGGATTGCACCACCCGTTTGAGCGACTCGATTGCCCCTCGAGAGTGGAATCCGCGGCAGGTCCCGGGA
>VBOC01000147.1:7044-10894 GCA_005877655.1 Ignavibacteria bacterium | reverse complement strand
AGAAAGGGGACGGGTGATCCGCGCGGGTCACTCCTGTCGGCGGGCTGGAGCTTGTTGCAGTCGATCGCGTGCGGGCGAACGGCTCCCTCGATCCTGATCCAGTCCGTGGGCGCATGCGCATGATAGAGGTGGGACGATTTTCCGTAAAACCCCTGCCGGCCGTGTTCCTCTTCGAACGTGCCCGCGGGGAGTCCGACATGAGCCTGTCTGGCGCTCTTTCCTTTTTGCAATGGGTACATGGATGACTCCTGATGTGCGTTTAGGGCTTGACGACTCGATTCTTAAGAATTCCGATCCCTTCAATCTCGAGCTCCACGATGTCCCCCGGCTTGAGCCAGCGATCGAGCTCGAGACCGCAGCCCTTCCCGACAGTCCCTGAACCGAAGAGATCTCCCGGCTCGATCGTCTCGTCCATCGACACGAATGCGATCATCTTTTCGAAGGAGTGGTACATCGCGCGCGAATTGCCCTCCGACCAGACTTCGCCGTTGATTCTCGCCGTCATTTTCAGGGTGTAGGGATCGCCGATCTCGTCGGGTGTGACGAGGACCGGGCCGATTGCGGTGGCAAAGTCCTTCCCCTTCGCGGGTCCGAGGCGCACTTTCATCTCCTTTTTTTGCATATCGCGCGCGCTGAAATCATTCATGATTGTAAAACCCGCGATATGCTCTCTCGCCCGCGCCTCCGGAATATTCCTGCCCGCTTTGCCGATAATGATAGCAAGTTCCAGTTCATAATCAAATTGCTGTGTAAACGAGGGCCAGTGGACGTCTTCATCCGGCCCGATGATACTCTGGTGGTTGCCTTTATAATAGACCGGCATCTCGTACCATTCCGCGGGCATCGGCTCGCCCCGCTTCTCGAATCCCTTTTTAACATGCTCTTCGAACGAATAAAAATCGCGCATGGAGGCGGGGCGGGGGAGAGGCGCCATCAGGCGGACGTCCGGCGTGCGAAAGACGATCGATTCCCCGTTGAGGCCCGTAGGGGAGGTACCTGTCTTCAGCTCCTGTGTTAGGTGTTCAATCGTCGCGTTCGCAAACGTGACCGAGGTTGCGCCGCCCCGCAGATACTCTATGAGAGTCGGCGGCACGAGGGCGTTCGCGAGCCGGTAGGGCTGGGGTTCGCCCTTCCTCTGGAGATGCCACGCGCAGGCGGAATTGAGGTCGATGATGCTCTTCTCATCGAAGACGATTCCCAGCCGCGATTGCTTCCCGAGAGGGGTCTTAACCTCGAATGTGCAAAGGCGCACGCGCCAGTCGTGGAGTGGTTAGGTGAGTGGACTCGGCCGGGCTCTACAGGTTTCCCCGGACCGCCTGCTCGCGCTCGATTGCTTCAAAGAGCGCCTTAAAATTCCCCTTGCCGAAGCTCCGGCTTCCCTTGCGCTGGATACATTCGAAAAAGAGCGTCGGGCGGTCCTCGACGGGTTTTGTGAATATCTGCAGCATGTACCCCTCGTCGTCGCGGTCGACGAGGATGCCCAGCTTCTTCAATGTATCGATCGGCTCGTCGATCGTGCCGACGCGGTTCTTGAGCTCGTCGTAATAGGTCGACGGGACGCGCAGGAACTACACCCCCCGCCCCTGGAGCATGCTCACGGTTTGGATGATATTGTCCGTCGCCATCGCGATGTGCTGGACTCCCGGCGTACGGTAGTACTCAAGGTACTCTTCGATCTGAGACTTGCGCCGCCCCGCGGCAGGCTCATTGATCGGGAACTTGATCCGTTCGTTGCCGTTCGAAAGAACCTTTGACATCAGCGCCGAGTAGTCGGTGGAGATATCCTTGTCGTCAAAGTGCTGGTACATCTTGAAGCCCATGACCGTGATATAGAAATCGACCCACTTGTTCATGGCCCCGAGCTCCACATTGCCGACACAGTGATCGACGTACTGTAATCCCACGTCGGGGGCCAGCGTATCGTCGTCGGCCGCCGGCCGGTAGCCCGGCATGAAGATGCCCTTATAATTTCTCCGCTCGACAAACGTGTGGATGGTGTCTCCGTAAATCGCAATTGCGGATTTCTTGATCTCGCCGAATTCGTCCCGAAAGGCGGCCGGCTCCATGACCCCGCGCGCGCCGCGTTTGGTCGTCTCGCGATAGGCGGCTTCGGCGTCGTCGACCCAGAGCGCGAGATCGCGCACGCCGTCGCCGTGCATTTTGATGTGGTCGGCGATCGGGTGTTCGGGCTGGAGAGGCGTCGTCAGCACGATACGGATCTTGTTCTGGCGCAAGACATAGGATGAACGGTCGCGGACGCCGGTCTCGAGACCGGCATAGGCGATGAGTTTGAATCCCCATGCCGAGCGATAGTAGTAAGAAGATTGCTTGGCGTTGCCGACGTAAAACTCAATGTAATCGGTCCCGTTGATCGGGAGAAAATCTTCAGCGACCGCCCTCCCGGTCTGTGTCTGCGCCCTGTTTGCCATGGAAATGCTCCTTCCCCGCCTACGCGTACGTCTTCGATCGAATCTTCCTGAGTGAGGCGACCAGCAGCTCGTTCTCCTCCGCGGTTCCGATTGAAATGCGAACGCAATTCGCGAGCCCGAAATGTTTTAACGGGCGAATGATGACTCCCAGTTTCATCAGATCCTGAACGAGGGAGTCGGCCTCTTCTTCATTGAAGCTCCAGTTCGCGGAGCGCCTTGATGAGGTACTCCCGTCCTTTCCGGTTGAGCTCAAGAGAGCGCTGCATGAATTCCGTGTCCAGCAGTGCGGCAATTCCGGCCGCCTGGGCGAGCGAGCTCGGCTCGAACGGGAGCTTCACCTTGAGAAGGTTTTTAATGAGCTCCCCGTGTGCGAAACCGTATCCGATTCGCACTCCGGCGAGGCCGTAGATTTTTGAAAATGTGCGAAGCGTGATGACGTTGTCATACCGGTACTGCATGGAATCCGGGTAGAGCGGGTTTTCCCGGGCATACTCAAAATACGCCTCATCAAGGATAATCAGGACCCGTTCCGGAACCCTTTTGTAAAACTCCTCGAACTCCGTCCGGGTGAAGATCGTCCCCGTCGGGTTGTTCGGGTTTGCTAAATAAACAATCTTCGTGCTCTCGTTGATCTGATCGGCCAGCGACGCAAGGTCGTAGCGCCATTTTTTATAAGGCACCGTCCGGTATGCCACTCCCCGCGATCGGGCGAGGACCTGAAAACCGATGAATGCGGCTTCCGTCGTCAGGACTTCGTCGTCATCACAAATGATATTCGACATGATCCCTTCGGACCCGGAGCCGGCGACCACGTTGTCGATCTTGACGTTGAATTTTTGCGCCAGAACGGCGCGCAGGTCGAGACCGCCGTTGGGATATCGATTTAGATCGGCCACCTGGCGCTCGAGGGCCTTGAGGGCAAGGGGCGACGGACCGAGCGGGTTCTCGTTGGAATTGAGTTTGACGACTTTCTCTACCCCGGATTCTCGCCGGATCTCGGCGATTGATTTGCCGGGAGTATACGGACGGAGTGACTCGATATAGTGCGGAACCAGGGGCATCGCTCGAATCGCAAGATAGCAAACAACGCCCATAAAATCAATAGAGTGCGCGGCAATTTGGCGTGATCCGGCGCGGGCTTTGGATATCGGAGAAAAAAACAGTACCATGATGCGAATGATACTCCGAGGAAGGGGATCGATCGACAACCGTTACTGATTCGCGCGGCGTTCACTAACTGTTCTTGAATGCGATCCGTCAGTTTCCTCCTTGAACATCGCGGGCTCATGCTCGCCGCCTGCAGCTTCTTTGTAACGAGCCTCCGTGCGCAGGCTCCTTCCCCCGTCGAGGCGGGAAATTTCATCGGTGAAACCTTCAAGCTTGCTCCCGGGGATTCGGCACTCCCTCTCCGGCATCGATTT
>VBOC01000147.1:5747-7035 GCA_005877655.1 Ignavibacteria bacterium | reverse complement strand
AAACCGTCCTTCTCGATACAGTCAGGCTCCGGAGCGGAGTCGATTATTCCCTCGATGCGCACTCCGGCCTTCTGACCATTCACCGCACCGGCATCCCGCGGCCGCTGATCGTATCGGTTCGGTATCGGGCTCTCCCGTTCAGCTTCAAAGAAGTGTACACTCATCGCGAGGCCTCTGCCAGACCGGATTCGGCATTGCGCGTCAATCCAGCCAAGGTTCCGGGCGGATTTTCCTTCGATCAGATCTTCGGTTCAAACTTACAAAAGAGCGGAAGTATCGCCCGGGGGATTACGGTGGGCTCCAATCGCGACCTTTCGCTCAACTCGGGTTTTCGGATGCAGATGGCGGGCAATCTGACAGACGATGTGGAAGTCGTCGCCGCACTCACCGACGAGAATTCGCCGATTCAGCCCGAGGGGACCACCCGCACACTCCAGGAGGTGGATAAAGTTTTTATCGAGCTCAGGGGGACCGATCTCTCCGCCACGCTCGGCGATTTCAGTCTCGGCCTGTCCGGAACGGAGTTCGGGCGCCTGAACCGTAAACTACAAGGCGCGAAGGGGCTTGCGTCTTACCGCGCCGGTAACACAGAGGGTGATGTGCTCGTTGCCGGGGCGGCGGCCCGCGGGAAATATACAACGAACCAGTTCGAGCACAACGAGCGCGACATCATTGTGATCGCCGGGACCGAGCGCATCTACGTGAATGGCGAGCGGATGACGCGGGGAGAGACCGCCGACTACATCATCGACTATGCCGTTGCGGAGATTACATTCACACCGACGAGATTGATATCCCGCATTTCGCGGATTGTCGTCGACTTTGAGTATACGGACCGCCATTTCAACAGGAGTCTGATCGCTTTGAAATCAGGAAACAGTTTCTCCAACCGGCGCCTGACACTGAATGCTTCGGTCCTCGAAGAAAACGACAATGAGGATTCACCGATCGATATCACGCTCAGCGATTCCGATAAGGCGATCCTCCGTTCGGCGGGCAACGACCAGTTCAAGGCTGTCCGCTCGGGCGCCGTGCTTGAGGGAGTGGGAAAAGGGCAGTATGTCCGGAAGGATACGACCGTCGTATCATCCGCCGGCACGGATACTTCCGTATCGATCTATCGGTTCAGTCCCACTGATACCGCAAACGCGCTCTACAGCGTCACGTTCAGCTATGTGGGGAGCGGGAAAGGGGATTACGAATTGATCGCGGCCGGACGGTACCAGTTTGCAGGTCTGGGGAAAGGGAGTTACCTGCCGGTTCGATTCTTGCCAATGCCATCCGCCCA
>VBOC01000147.1:0-5739 GCA_005877655.1 Ignavibacteria bacterium | reverse complement strand
TCACGGCCGATCTCAAGCTGGAGGCCGAATATGCCTTCTCGAATTTCGATCCGAATCGGTTCTCGGATATCGACGATGAGCATAACAGCGGCTCGGCCGCGAACGTCAGCCTGCAGTATGACCAGAAGGAGCTGCGGATCGGGGGCCATGGCCTGGGTTCGGTCGAGGCGAGCTTCAAGGAGCGTTTCATCGATCATCGTTACGTCTCCCCCGACCGTGCGAATGAGGTCGAGTTCAACCGCAAGTGGAATATTCTGGATTCCGCAAATCGCGACGAAGAACTGCGCGAAGGCTTGCTCGCTTATCGGCCCGTTCCCGTTCTCTCTCTGGCGGCGGGCCTCGGGTGGATGAGAAGGGGGGAGCCCTTTTCGTCCAGAAGGTATACGGCATCGGCGCTCGTGAGCGGGGAACGGATGCCGAGGGCGACGTACGAATTCGAATTTATAAAAAGTCAAGACGCCTTTGTGGATGACGACGGGACATGGTTTCGCCACCGGGGCCTGGCCGAGTACACGATCGGATCTTATACCCCCGGGATTGTGTATAACGGGGAAGTGCTGCGAAGCCGGGCCATCAGCGCCGACACGTTGAATAGACGAAGCTTCCGATTTCATGAGCTCGGTCCGCGCGTCGGCTCCGACAGCCTCGGCAGCATGTCGGTGCATGCGGAACTGCTCTGGCGCTGGAGTGATTCGCTCTCCTCGGGCCTGCTCAAGCCGGCCTCGAACTCCCTTACCCAGTCGTACAGCTGGCAGCTTCGCAATTGGAACACGCTCGCATCTTCGCTCACGGTGATTCTCCAAAAGAAAGTTTTCCTGGAACCGTTCCGCCGGCCGGGTGAGAGTGATGTGCAATCTCTCCTCGTCCGCTCGCAGACCCGGTTTAATCCCGGTCAGTTGATTGAGTCGGATTGGTTCTACGAGCTCTCGACGGAGCAAACAGCCAGGCCCGAGCGGGTCTATCAGCAGGTGCCGAAAGGGACGGGCAATTATGTCTATCTCGGCGATGTGAACGGCAATCATACCGTCGATGACGCGGACTTCCGCCTCACGCGATTTGACGGCGACTTTATCAGCGTCATCGTTCCCACGGGTGTGCTCCTCCCCGTGAGCGATCTCAAGGCGAGCTCGCGGATACGGCTCAACGGCGGCCGGCTGTTCACGGGGCACGAGTGGTTCGATAATCTGCTCGGTGCCCTCTCGTCGGAGACCTCCCTGCGGGTCGACGAGAAAAGCAGCGAAGAGGACAAGAAACAAATCTATCTTCTTCACTTCAGCCATTTCCTCAATGATCAGACGACGATCGCTGGGAGCGACCTTCTCACGCAGGACCTCTACCTGCTCGAGAATCGGCCGGAATTTTCCATGCGTTTCCGCTATAGCCGGCGAAAAGGGCTCACGCAATATGCCCTGACCGACGAGAGAACGTACGCCGACGAGCGCTCCATCAGAATCCGCTGGCGCCTGGTGAAGGAGTTCTCGAACCAGACCGACCTGACCGAGAAAAAGGACGACCTCAACTCCCCGCAGGTTGATTATCGGATCCGGAACATCGTCTCCCGAGCCTTCGCGACCGACTGGGCCTATCGTCCCGAACAAAGCGTCGAGCTCGGGATCAGGGTATCGGTCGGCGAGGCGGTCAATTTCGACACCGCCACCGCCCGGATCAACACTGAATCGGTCCGCCTCGTCTATTCGCTGAACGAGAAGGGCCAGGCGAGGGGCGAACTCAGCCGGGAGGAAGTTCTCCTTCGCGGGGCAGGAGTTCAGATTCCGTTTGAGCTCACCGAGGGAAGGATGGGAGGGAAATCCTGGCTCTGGCATTTCGGCCTTGATTACAGGATGACACAGTTTCTTCAGAGCACGATCTCCTACGACGGTCGAAGTGAAGGTGGGTCGCCCCCGGTGCATACGGCGAAAGCAGAGGTTAGGGCATTCTTCTAAGGTGATATCTTCCCCATTCGATCATCGGTATTCAGGAGGGAGGCTCTCCTATCGGGAGATTGTTCCACGCAGTTTCACATGTTCGCAAGAGACGAGCGGGAAACTTGCGGCGAGTGCGCGCAAACATCCTCGGCGTTAGAAAAAAAGTTTTTTCATCGTGCATTTTTATCTTGCTTTTCTTTTCCAATATGTTTATAATGACAGCACGCTGTTCGCTCGCACGCGTGCCAGTTCTTCCACTCGCAACACGCGTCAATACTCATTCGAAAAGGAACTCTGAAGGGGGATGTAAGATCAGTCATGCCGTTCTGTATTGTCCCGACACACCATCAAAGACCATGATTTTCCCGGAATGAAAATTTATGCCTGAAGATCTTGCAACTATTGAAACTGCAAGCGTTGCAAACTCGGTAAAGAGGAGGACAAAATTCGAGGGTGAGAGGGAGGGAGGCACGGGCCCCGGAGCCCAGGACACGCGCACGAAGATTTACTGCACGTCATTCGATTCCCGCATCGGACGCATCTATGTCGCATCGACCGAGAAAGGAGTCTGCAAGATCAGCGTGCCCAAGGAATCGCGTAAGGATTTTTTTGAATGGCTCAAGAGACACTTCGACCTCGAAAACGTCCTCGACAACAGGGCGCGCAACAAGGAGGTGATCGACCAGCTGAGCCGCTATTTCAACGGCAAACTGGCGAAATTTACCTGCCCCGTGGACCTGCTGGGGACACCCTTCCAGATACGGGTCTGGAAGGAGCTGTCGAAAATCTCGTACGGGACGACGATCACCTACAAGCATCTGGCGAAGCGGGTGGCGGCGCCGAAGGCCTCTCAGGCGGTCGGACGCGCAAACAGCGCCAACCCGCTGCCGATCATCGTGCCCTGCCACAGAGTCCTCGGATCGAACGGCGCTCTCGTCGGCTATTCCTGCGGCGTGAAGACGAAAGAGTTCTTGCTGCGGCTCGAAGGCGCGATCATTTTATAGCGACGCCGCAGACGTCAGCCCCCGGCCGCCGCGGGGCGGGAAGATGACTGCGGCGATCGGAACTGTCTTCACTCCGGAACGGTGGGCGCTCTGGCTGATCCGGAGGTACGGCGTCGTCGAGAGGTGGCTCCGCGGCGCTTCAATACTGGATCCAACGTGCGGGACCGGTCAATTCCTCGTCTCCATCATCGCCAGTGCCCTCGAACGCGGTATTCCGCCCCGGAAGCTTCCATTGGAAAGACTCTTCGGCATCGAAAAAGAGAAGTCGCTCGTCGATGAGCTGCGGGACAGCATCATGATAAAGTTCGGGATTGAGATGCCGGCGCGCAATCTGATCACCCGGGATATTTTGGAGGAAGGTCCCGCGCTCAAGACGAATATCCTCCTCGGCAATCCCCCCTGGATGAATTTTACGGAGTTGCCCGAGAATTATAAATCCCGGCTGAAGCCGCTCTTTATCGAGTATGGCCTGGTGGGTGACGCGAGGAGCCTCCTCCTGGGTCATGCAAGGGCCGATCTCGCCGCTTTGATTATAGCCAAGACAATCCATTCCAATCTCTCTGCAAAAGGCGAGGCGTACTTCTTCGTTCCACTTTCCCTTTTCCTGAACGAAGGCGCCCACACGGGGTTCAGGCAATTCAACTCCCGTGGCGTCCGATTCTCCGTCGGCGAGTTGATCGACCTCGAGGGCACCGGCGCATTTCCCGGAATCGCCACGCGCTTTGGGGCCGCGCGCTTCCGGCGCGATTCGATCCAACGCTATCCCATTCCCTGCGTCAGATTTGAATCCGGCCGCTGGCGCCGATGCTGGGCTGCACCTGTCAGAAAAGACCACGGCGCGCTCTCGATACTCACGACTCGCAAGGCGTTCAAGAGCTTCAAGGCTCTCCGGCTGACGCTTCCGCCCGGAGCAAGACCCCGCCAGGGCGTCAACACGTGCGGTTCAAATAGTGTGATGATTTTCTCTGCCGTGACAAGCATCAGCCCAGAGCTCGTCACCGCCAGGTCGAAGGTCTTCGGAAACGTGACCCTGCCTTCGAGATTTCTCTACCCCCTTCTCGACCGCCGGATGTTCGACCACCCGCGGAAAGCGCCGGAAGCCTTCATCCTGCTGCCGTATGATGAATCCTCAGGTAAGCCGCTTGATCTCACTGAAATCAAGAAATATCCCGAGCTGTGGGAATACCTGAAGGCGGCTTCAGCCACGCTAAGGGCGCGCAGGGGGGCGTTCATCGGGAACTGGATCCGGCGCGGTTACTGGTGGGCCTCTCTCGGCGTCGGACCCTACTCTTTTATGCCGTACAAAGTCGCATGGATGGCATACGGGCGCACATCATTCAAGCCCAGGGTTTTCCGGACAAGTCTCGGCAAACTGTGGCAGGGGAATCAGGCACTCCACGCCTACGTTCCGTGCCGGACGAAGGACGAGGCGGACAGAACCTTGAGAGCCCTGTCCCGCCCCGAGATCGCCGCCTATTTGGAATCATTCAGGATGTCGGGTACGAGGAGTTGGGCGCAGCCGGGGAGGATCGCCCGGATCAGTGAATATGCCGACGACGCAGGAATCTAGCTTGACGGATCTCAATCCGAGGCAACTGGAGGCGGTGAAGAGTGTGGAAGGGCCCGTGATGGTGCTGGCCGGACCGGGAAGCGGCAAGACCCGTGTCCTCACGCATCGGATCGCCCATTTGATGAGGATCGGCGTTCCCGCGTATTCGATCCTTGCCCTGACCTTCACCAACAAAGCGGCCGGAGAAATGAAAGAGCGCATTGCCCGGCTCGTCGGAGAGCAGGCCGCACGCCTCTGGATGGGTACATTTCATTCTATCTTTGCGAGACTCCTGAGGGTGGAATGCGAGAAACTCGGCTTCCAGAAAAACTTTTCTATCTACGATGCGCAGGACAGCCTCGCGCTGATAAAGCGCATCATGAAGGCGGCAAACATCCCCGCGCAGCAATTCAATCCGGCGGCTATCCGCTCGCGGATTAGCGGAGCGAAAAACCAATCGGTCTCGCCTTCGGAATATGCCCGGCTCGCGACAGACCAGTTTGAGGAGAAGGCCGCACGCGTTTATTCGACTTACCAGACGAGTCTGAAGAGGCAGAACGCGATGGACTTCGATGACCTGCTCCTCCTGCCGCTCGAGCTCTTTGCCGGCTCCCGGGGGGTTCTTTCAAAATACCAGGATCGATTTCGATTCATACTGGTCGATGAGTATCAGGATACAAACCGCGTTCAGTACGCTCTCGTGAAACTGCTCGCGGCGAAGTACCGGAATGTCTGCGTTGTAGGCGATGACGCCCAGAGCATCTATGCGTTCCGGGGCGCCGACATTCGCAACATCCTGGACACAAAAACCATCCTCGCCGCGGCAGACCATGTTATCAAGAACAATGTCGATCAGATGCGGAAAGATCTCTGGACGGCAAACGATGCCGGCGATCCGATTACCGTGCTCGAGTGCGAGGACGACCGTCAGGAGGCCGCGACGATCGTATCGTTGATCTATGAAGAGTCACACAGGCTGAAGATCGATCTCTCCGGTTTTGCGATCATGTACCGGACGAACGCGCAATCGCGGACGCTCGAGGATGCCCTCCGCCGCGCCGGCGTTTCCTATGTGATCGTCGGAGGCATCGAATTCTACCAGCGAAAGGAAATCAAGGACGTCCTTGCGTATCTCCGGGTGCTTGCGAACAAAGCCGATGGCGAAAGCCTGCTGCGCATCGTCAACTATCCACCCAGGGGACTCGGAGAGGCGGCGCTGAATCGCCTCGCCGAGTTTTCTTCGGAGAAGGGGATCGATCTC
>VBOC01000146.1:7584-10946 GCA_005877655.1 Ignavibacteria bacterium | reverse complement strand
GCCTAAGAACGGGCAAACACATATTCGGTGCGATTTATTTTGATTCGGTGACTACGAAAATCGCGATCGTCGGTATCGACGGCACAATGAAACACACCGCTGATATGGAAACGCAGGCATCGCGGCCGGAACAATTTGCCCAACTGTGTCTCGAAAAACTCGGCATGATTCGTAGGCAGTTTCATTTCCCTCCCTTCACGGGCATCGGCGTGAGCGTTGCGGGTATTGTTGACCCGGCTTTATCGAAGGTGGTCTTTGCGCCGAACTTAGGGTGGGCTGACCTGGACCTGGCAAAAATCATCCGTGATTGCTATCCCGAAGTGAGGATTATCTCGCTCGAGAATGATGCGAAGGCGTCGGCGGTAGCTGAGCTCTGGTTTGGGAAACACGATATCAATCTCTCCAGTTTTGTCTTTTTACTCGTAGACCGTGGAATCGGCGCGGGAATAGTAGTCGATAAAAACGTGCTCTACGGCGAGTCGCATGCCGCAGGGGAGTTTGGCCACATGACGCTGATTGAGGGCGGTGATCTCTGTTCGTGCGGCAACTCGGGCTGCTGGGAAATGTACGCGTCTGACCGTGCGACGGTTCTACGATACCTTGCCGCACGACACGCCGACCCTGCTTTGTCCCCACGCATATCGATGGACGACATTATTGAAAAGACAAGGAACCATGATGATATACCGCGTAAAGTATTAAAAGAATCTGCGTATTATCTCGGCTTAGGCATTGCCAACATCATCAAGTCGGTTGACCCCGGTGCAATTATCATCGGAGGAAAGATTACGCAGGCGTGGGATATCATTTACCCGGAGATCATGCGAACCCTGGGGAAGAGGGCTTTACTCGGCAAACAGAGAGAGACTGGAATTCTTCCAGCCACCTTGCCAACTCCTCCCCTCCTGGGCGCGGCCGCCTTATCGATCAGAAAATTTTTCACCGACTTTAGGGTGACCATTTGAAGGTTTCATCGCCCGATACAAGCAGTGTGAAAACGCGCTGGATTGTTTTAACTCTTTCTTTGCTTGCAGTCCCGGCAGAAGCTGAGACGACGGGTAAGATCGCCGGCAAAGTTGTCGATAAGACAACGAATGACGCGTTGCCCGGCGTGAATGTCGTTATCGAAGGGACGTCTTTCGGTGCTGCCACAGACCTTTATGGCAATTTTACGATTCAATTAGTTCCCCCCGGATTGCATGGCGTAAGGGTTTCTTGTATCGGGTACAAACCGGTTGTCGACAGCACGGTTCAAGTCAACGACGGCCAAACGACGACGACTAACTTCGCCCTGGAACCCGTGACCTTCGAGAGCAAAGGCGTGATCGTGACGGCGCAAGCATCGGGTCAGGACCGGGCTATTAACCAGCAACTCACCTCGCTGCAGATTACGAACGTGGTCTCTGCGGCGCGGATCCAGGAGCTGCCGGATGCGAATGCGGCTGAATCGGTTGGGAGGTGGCCGGGTGTCTCACTCCTAAGAAACGGGGGAGAGGGAACACAAATTGTGATTCGCGGGCTTGAACCAAAGTACAATGCCATCACCGTTGACGGTGTCAGGATGGCCTCCGCCGCTTCGTTCGACCGAAGCGCCGACCTCAGCATGATTTCGCCCTACTCACTCGAAAACATTGAGATCATCAAAAGCACCACTCCGGATCTGGACCCCGATGTCCTGGGCGGTACCGTGAACTTCAAGCTTCGAGAGGCCAGAGGGGAAAAACCGGGGCTCGGGATCAATTTTCTGGCCCAGGGAGGGTACACCGGTTTATCGGACGCATACAACAAGTACAATAACTACAAATATGTCGGCAGTGTAGAGGGAAGATTCCTTGAGAGCAAGCTTGGGATCTTCGCTCAGGGTGATGTGGAAAGGAGAAACCTATCTTCCAACGAATTTGGGGGTTCGTACGACAATTTGGGTAATAGCCAGATTGATTACCTCGTCTCCGGACTAACTCTCAACGATGTGCTCAGAGACCGGAGGCGATCGAACGGAACGCTCGTGATGGATTACATACTGCCGGAAGGGAAAATCAGCCTCTCGAATTTTTTTAGTTCCGGTATCACCGACGTTCACAACCGGGGGGAATCGTTCATTCCCGCGCCGACCAACCTCCATCATTTTTCGTTCGCATATTCAAACAGCACGTTGAATAACATCACCAACGCGCTCAGTTTCGAACACCAGTTGCCTCTTTTCCGCGCGAATGTAAGGCTGTCTCACACCTATGCTGAAACGAAGACTCCGGGCGATTGGACCGTCGACTTCCAGTACAACGATCAAAATTTTGGTCAATTTTCCGGGGGAAATGGGGATCCACGCGCGATCCCTCCCGTCGCGCGCAATGTCGCGGATTCCACAAATCTCAACACGCTTGTTACCAATAACAGTTTTTCGAAGGAACGTGCGTTGACTGTATCTCTTGACCTCGATGCGCCCGTGAGTCTATCGGAATTAGTCTCCGGGGTGATAAAATTTGGAGGGAAATATCGCCATCAGACGAGGTTGTATGATTATGAACAGACCGGCGGGCAGGGTTATGGCCTTGCCAGTGCGCGATATGCCGACAGTTTGATCGAATCGCATTTTGGACTGGGAACGCAGTACGGCACGAGCATTCCGTTAACCCCGTTCATGGACCCGGGCTTCAGTTACGGAACGTTCCTCAACGGCGATTTCCCCATGGCGTTGCCCCTCAATGCAGGCATGATGTCGGACTTCGCCGATTTTATGAAAAGCAATGCCGCTCTCTTTGCACAGAGGGGGGATCTTGCCTTTTTTCACGACTACTTTAACTCCACCACCAATGACTACAGCGGGAGCGAGAATCAATCGGCTTTCTATGCGATGGCAACCGCCAATATCGGACCTGAACTTACGATCGTTGGAGGGGTCCGCTATCAGGATCTGAAAACGACGTACACAGCAGCTCGCGGTTTGCAAAATACCTCGTCTCTGACCGGCGGCCCCTACTTCTATTACGACACTACTCTCACCGTTGACCACGCCTACTGGTTACCGGATGTGATCCTCCGTGTGAAGCCCCTGTCATGGTTCGACGTGCGACTGTCGTACTCGAACACATTGGCGTATCCGGACTACCGCGCGATCGTTCCGAGGATCGATGTCTCGAACGGCAATGTCATTACCTGGAACAACGCTCAACTCGATCCAACACGCTCCACCAACTACGATGGTTACCTATCCTTCTATGATAACACGATTGGATTGTTTACCATAGGCGGATTCCTGAAGCGGATTGACCGGTTGATCTATCCGCAGACGCTTATCGTGCAGGATTCCGGAGCCAAGCCGTACTATCCGCCCGGGCTGGTTGGGAGCGCTCCGCTCAGGGATC
>VBOC01000146.1:0-7578 GCA_005877655.1 Ignavibacteria bacterium | reverse complement strand
CCCTGTGAGGATAGACAATTATGGAATGGAGCTTGACTGGCAGACACATTTTTGGTACTTGCCCCATCCCCTGGACGGGTTAGTCTTCAATATCAACTACACGCATGTCTTCTCGAACTCGGGCTACCCTTACGTCATCTATCTAAGACCGAACCGTTTTTCCCCATTAGTACCTGTGGATACAACTTATACGGCACCGCTTCTCTATCAGCCTAACAAGATACTCAACGTATCGGCCGGGTATGACTATCTTGGCTTTTCAATTCGCCTCTCGATGCTCTATCAGGCCGACATCTTCACCGGTGTCCCCGTGGGTAAATCGCCGGGGTGGCTGCAATTGTACACATCCACTGCAGCCAGCACGCGTTGGGATATATCGGTCAAACATGATTTGCCGGCGCCACTGCTCGGAATTCAACTGTACGGCGATCTGAACAACCTGAGCAAGACAACTGATGTGAGTGTCATTCACGCACCTACCGGAGTTCCGGCATCCGAGCAGTTGTACGGGTTGACCGGCGACTTCGGAGTGCGCTGGAGATTTTAATCCATGATAAACGAGCATATCAGGCCAACGCCTTGGAAACAGAAGGGAGGTGATAGGACAATTTAAGGAGTACCCGATGTAGCTATGCAAGATGCGGAATAAACCGAATTAAGGAATCCACAACGACTAACAATCATAGGGAGAGTAGTCATGCGATACATAGTTACCGCAA
The DNA here is from genome assembly GCA_005877655.1 of Ignavibacteria bacterium. Lineage (GTDB taxonomy): Bacteria > Bacteroidota > Ignavibacteria > UBA10030 > SZUA-254 > VBOC01. The sequence continues at coordinate 6,859 of VBOC01000146.1, read as the reverse complement.
TGCTCGTCTGCGCGATGATCGCGTTCATCATCGCGCCAGGTCAGGCGTTCGCTCAGGGAGATACCCTCGTCATTTATGCGAGTAATCCAAAGACTCTCGACCAGGTGATCAACGGCGATACGCTTGGGAATGGTGCAAAAGCTCACCATTTTTATAAACTGGTTTCTGTCGACACAACCTATATTTTCGATGCGACTGTGACGACGAACGAAAACATCACGGTATGGGGGATCCCGCATCCCTCAACGGGAAAGCTTCCCTGCATCCAGCCGGATGTTCTGCTGGATAATTCAATTCCCGGGCTTTTGTTCACGCTCACCGGGCATAAAACCACCGGCAGGTTCAAGAATCTCTATCTTCTGGGGATTGCAATAAATAACAGCGTGAATTTTGGCAGTGGCCAGGCGATTCAACTGTCGGCCGATAGTATCCGGCTCGAAGCGGATAACGTAGTCTTTGAACAGTGGTCCCAATTCGCGATCGGATATGCAGGAAACTGGGATAAATTCTTCATTACGAATTGTAAGTTCAGAAATATGACCACGCTGCCCAACCAGTGGTACGTCGGTGAACTTCTCCGTAATCAGAACTATATCGGTGCGTTCAAGACCGATACGATCATGATAAAATACAACACCATGTTGTGCGTCAGCGGGTACGCCACGGCAGCCACCAGCGGAATTGTGTCGTATTATGAATTTTCACACAACAACATCATTTACACATTCAAAAACCCGTTCTTTCTCGACAGGATGGTGAACGCGAAGTTCAACAACAATATTTTCTATGGCGTCTACGCAGGTGGACAAAACAAGACAGAGTATAATGGCGGCTGGGATTCATTCACTGCCCAGACCGTTGCGTCTATCATCACCATGGGCCCGCTCGACTCAACAACGGCGGCTCTTCTCCTCGGTCACGCCTCAACCGGCGCCGGTGACACAGCTGCTGAAAAATTGCGAAACGTCGAGGTCAAGAACAATACCTATTTCTGGCCGTCGGGTCTCACGTCATTCTGGACATCATGGAATGACACGGCCCACGTCGATTCAATTTATGAGCCTGTGTTCATGAACGGACAGTCGGTCAATATGTTCACCGACAAGGCGAAGTGGCCCGGCTTCCAGGAGTCAGGCAATCGGAATGCCGATCCAGGATTCGGGGCAACGATACCCGGGGCGTTGAACTCTGCGGGTGGCGCGAACGGCGTGGGGCTCTTAAATTGGTTTACCGTGGTTCGGAGGGGAACCGGTACAACCGAGACTTATGGCTATAATATTACCCAAGTCCCGGTCGGCCTCTGGACTCCTCCCTGGCCCCTTCCGGAAGCGACAGATATGCAATACTCAAATAATGTTGTGAAAAACAGCAGCACTGATGGGCGCCCGCTCGGCGATCCCTATTGGTTCAACGGACTCACCAGTGTGAGAGAGATGCCTTTGGCGATACCACCGAGCAATTTCGAATTGTCTGCGGCGTATCCGAACCCCTTCAACCCGAGCGTAAACATCCAATATACCTTGAACACTTCAGGTATTACCAGCCTGAAAGTGTACAATGTGCTCGGCCAGCTTCTGAAGACAGTGGTCGATAACCTCAACCAGAGAGCCGCAAAATATACAGTCAATGTCGACATGTCCGGTTACAACAGCGGCGTGTATCTGTATGTCCTCACGCATGGAAACAACCGGCTGGCTCAGAAAATGATATTGTCCAAGTAGCGGCAAATCCCTTCGAATCTACCGCGGAGAACCCTGCGATGGCAGGGTTCTCCGTTTTTTGCCCTCCGTATGCCCCTCTTCACCCCTTCGTTCGGTCGATTTAAATCGCGTAAGATGTGCGGCATCAGGCCCCCAGTGTTTTCTTGACATCCTTCGATCGTACTCGTATATTAGGCCACCAGGCAAGCACGCCGAGCGACGTTTACCTCTCTAAAGGCTCTCGTCTCAACCGGACCCGGAAGAAGTCTACGGCAAATCAGTTTGATTCCCCTGGAGAAAATAGAGAGACGGAAAAATGTTTGAATGGAAAGGGGATCTTAATCAATTCGTAGAGTACATTGTATTTCAGAGAAAATCGATCCATTATTCAATCAGATGAAGGAGAACATCATGCGCAGGTTGATTCTCGAACTGGCACTGCTCTGTTTCTGGGTGATCCCCGGAGGCGCCCAGACCGCCGACGAAATCATAGCAAAGTATCTCAAGACGATCGGCGGTGCGGAAAAAATCCAGGCAGTGAATTCGCTGCGCCGCAGCGGGAAATTTATAGGAGGAGGCGGATTCGAAGCGGGAGTTGTGCAAGAAAACAGGCGGCCCGGTATGGTGCGGCGCGAATTTGTCATGCAGGGAATGACCGGCATCACCGCGTATGACGGGAAGAAGGGATGGAAAATCCAGCCCTGGTCGGGTAAGAAAGACCCCGAGTCTCTCGGAGAGGAGGAGATGAAGGTGATTCTCGAAGACGCGGATTTTGATGGGCCCCTGGTCAACTATCGTGCAAAAGGGAACAAGGTGGAATTTGTCGGCATGGAACCCGTCGAGGGTACGGACGCTCTGAAACTCAAGCTGACCCTGGCAAACGGGGACATCCGGTATTACTATATGGACACCGATTACTTCGTGCCAATAAAAATCGAAATTAAGCGCATGGTTCGCGGCGCGGAGCGGGAGTACGAAACATCGCTCGGGGATTACAAGGAAGTAGCGGGCTGGTATCTGCCGTTTTCGATCGAGAGCGGTCCGAAGGGCGACCAGGAGAAAGGTAAGATCACCTACGAAAAAATCGAGGCGAACGTGCCCCTTGACGACAACCGATTTGAGAAGCCCGCTGTGCCGGCAAGCCCGGAGCGCGGGAAGTAAAGCCGATCAGGATAGTGCCAGCGATAACCTTCATGCTCGGGATCGCCATTGCGATCGACGCGAGAGGACAGTCTTCACCGGTCAAGATCGATGCTGAGACAATCTCGGGTCTGGGAGCGCGCAATATCGGCTCGGCTGCCATGAGCGGCCGTGTGGCTGCGATCGATGCCGTCCATGAAGGAAAGAGACTCACGGTCTATGTCGGCTCTGCGAGCGGGGGTGTGTGGAAATCCGTGAATGGCGGCACTACGTACAAGCCCGTGTTCGATAAACAGCCCGTGCTGTCGATCGGTGCACTCACGATCGATCCAAAGAACGCGAAAGTGGTCTGGGTCGGAACGGGTGAATCGTGGACGCGCAACAGCGTCTCGATCGGCGACGGGATTTATAAATCGACGGATGCGGGCGAGAATTGGAGAAACATGGGCTTAAAGGAGTCCGAGAGAATTGCGAAGATTCTCATCGACCCGACAAATACCGATGTGGTTTACGCCGCAGTGCCGGGAAAGCTCTGGAGCGATGGAGACGATCGCGGTCTCTACAAGACGACAGACGGTGGAAAAACCTGGACCCAAGTACTGAAGGGCCGGAACGCCTCCACGGGCTGCTCGATGATCTCGATGGATCGGCAAAATCCCCAAACGATCTATGCCGGATTGTGGGATTTCAGGAGGAAGGGTTGGACGTTTCGTTCCGGCGGCGACAGCGCGGGTGCTTCCAGCGGCAGCGGGCTTCTCAAGACGACGAATGGCGGAGCCACCTGGTCCGACCTCAATGAGGAAAGTGCGAAGGGTCTTCCGTCAAAGCCGTGGGGGCGGGTTGCCGTGACGGTCGCCCCGTCGAACCCAAACGTTGTCTATGCGTTCATCGAGGCCGAGCCCCCTAAGAGCGGCCTTTATCGGTCGGACGACGCAGGACACACCTGGCGGGCCCTCGACCGGAGTCAAAACATGGTCTGGCGGCCCTTTTACTTTGCGAATCTCATCGTCGATCCCAAGAATGAAGACAAGATATTCAAACCGGACGGACCGCTGATCATGAGCGCCGACGGGGGAAAGAGTTTCAGCAACGTCTCCGGAGGTGCCCACGGCGACTTCCACGATGTCTGGATCGACCCGGAAAATACCGATCATATCATCGTCGGGGATGACGGCGGCGTGTGGTATTCCTATGACGGCGCCAACAAGTGGCGGAAAGCGGATAATTTACCCATATCACAGTTCTACCATGTCAGCCTAGATATGGACATGCCGTATAACGTGTATGGAGGACTTCAGGACAATAGTTCATGGGTGGGTGCTTCGCAATATCCGGGGGGTATCACGAGCAAGCAATGGGAGAATATGTACGGGGGCGACGGTTTCTGGATGTTTGTCGATCCGTCGGATCCCAATTACCTCTACGCGGAATCTCAGGGCGGGGAGATCGGGCGTGTCAACCGGAAAACACATGAATCACGCAGCATTAAGCCCCTTCCACAGTATGGGGAAGGCAAGCTGCGCTTCAATTGGAATACACCGATTCACATCAGCCCCACGCAGATGGGTACCGTCTACATCGGCGCACAGTTCCTCTTCCGCTCTAGTGACCACGGCCAGACATGGGATCGTATCTCCCCCGATCTGACGACGCGGGATCCGAATAAACAAAGACAGGAGCAGTCCGGCGGCGTTACCATTGACAACTCCGCGGCGGAGATGCACACGACTATCTATGCTATCGCCGAATCGCCGATGAATCCCTCTGTCGTCTGGGCCGGCACGGACGACGGAAATATTCAAGTTACGCGGGACGGCGGAAAGAATTGGAAGAACGTCATCGACAACATCGCCGGATCGCCCAAAAACCCCTGGGTATCCTCTATCGAAGCAAGCCATTTCAACGAAGGCACCGCGTATGCCACGCTTGACCTGCATACATTTGGTGATTTCCGTCCGTATGTTTACAAGACAACGGACTTCGGAAGCACATGGTCGTCGATTATCCCGGAGGGGAGTCCCGTGCGAGGGTACGCGCACGTCGTGAGAGAAGACCTGGCGGATAAAGATCTGTTATTCGTCGGGACGGAATTTGGCTTGTGGATTTCTCCCGACGGGGGGCGCCAGTGGGCACAGTACAAGGGGGGCGATTTCCCCAACGTCGCGGTTCGCGACCTTGCCATCCATCCCCGCGATCACGATCTCGTTATTGCGACTCACGGCCGGGGGATCTGGATCATCGATGACATAACTCCGCTTCGCTCGCTGACCCCTGAAAACCTCGAGAAGAACATTTTATTTGTGCAGACGAAGCCGCCGGTCCAGCGGTTGTCCGCCTTCGGCGGTTGGGTAGACGGCGACGCGGCGTTCAGCGGCCCCAACCCACCCGAGGGCGCCACGATCACCTATTATCAGAAGAAGCGCCATATCTTCGGTGATCTCAAGCTCGAGGTTTTGGATGGGGAGGGCAAAGTCGTGAGCACCGTTCCCACCAGTAAACGCCGCGGGCTGAGCCGTGTGACCTGGTCGATGCGCCTCAAACCGCCGAAAGTGCCGGCCGCAGCGACAGCAGCCGGCGCGGGAACCGGACCCCGCGTTCTGCCGGGAACGTACACCTTGAGGATGACAAAAGACAAGGAGACGTACACCGCCGCATTGACACTCGTGCCCGATCCCCGATCGAAACACACATTGGAGGAGCGGAAAGAACAGTTTGCACTGGCGATGAAGCTTTATAATTTGCTCGGTGATATGGCGTTCACGGTGAACCGGATCAACGACTTTCACAAGGGGCTGGATGAACGCGCTTCGAAGCTCCCCTCCGGTGACATCCTCGCTCAAGGTCTCCGCTCCGCGGCTGCCCGGACGGATGATTTCCGCAGGCGAATCGTCGCCACAAAAGAAGGTGGCATGATTACCGGTGAAGAGCGGCTTCGCGAAAATCTCGCTGATCTCTACAGCAACGTGTCGGACTACGAAGGTCGTCCGTCGAAGACCCAGGTGGAGCGGGCAGATGCGCTGTCGCGCGAACTCGGAGACGTCGTGAAAGACCTTGACGGCTGGGTGACACGGGAGCTGGGGAAGTTGAATCCCGAATTGGCCGTTAAGAATCTTGGAGAGATCCGGCCGCTGACCCGCGAGGAATGGGACAGGACGAACTCCCTGAAGTAATTCGACTCAGGAAATTACGTCATACTTTGCGGCATGATTGCCCCACCATCCGGCATTGTACCTGGTGACCTCGTCGATGTCGAAAAGCGTGAGCTCATCGAGCTTACACTCGATAAAACCCTCTATGTCATCTTCCTTCAAGAGTTGCCCGTTCGAAGTGAACCCCACAAAGGGTATTTTGTACTCTTTGGCGAGTCTCGCGATCCCTGAAAAGCCCTTATGAAGCGCAGGTTCGGTCCCGCATCCGATCAGATGAACCGCCTTTCTTCGCGATGCAAGCCGTGAGAGCCCGAGTGAGACATTGGGCGATTGTCATAGCCGGACTATACCTATCGGTGTCTCGGCTCTCCGCCCAGGAAGAACGCTTCTACGAGGCATGGAGATGGGCAGGGTTCACGACGGAGTCTGGCTTGCCCTCCGACAGGGTCAGAGATGTTGTGGAGACGGGTGACGGGACCGTATGGGTCGTCACGATGTTCGGGTTAGCGTGGTATGACGGCTTCCGGTGGAATCGGATCGATAGCTCGGCCGGCGCTCCGGTTCAGCGAATTCAGGCCGCAAAACGGTTCGGACCACATCAGCTCCTTTTGCGCTGCGACAGAAAATGGTATGTCGGAGATCGGGAGGGTTTTGCTCCACTGCCTATAGATGATGCTTATGCCATAGCTCCGCTTTCGGCTAAGAGCCTCCTGGTCGAGAGGAATTCCTCAATCCTGATTCTTCAAGACGGAAGGCTACAACCGTTCACTCCCTCATCCAGGCTCACGGAGGGAAAAACAAGCTCCGTATGGGACACGAAGGGGGGCAGTGTGTGGGCCAATCTTTTCAGCGGTATGTATCGCCTCGAGG
>VBOC01000024.1:15879-18307 GCA_005877655.1 Ignavibacteria bacterium | reverse complement strand
GAAAGGCCGGAAAAGACGCGCACGTGGTCGATGGCCATGAGAACCATGACCGCGCCGCGAATTAGATCAACGGACGCAATGCGGGAAGCCGGGGGCGCAAGCAATGCAGTTGGTGCGGACATTCTAAGCGCATCTTCTACTGATTATGCGCACCCACTCAGAGGTACAACCGTGTTCAAGCGAGCGTGTGCCTCCCTCTGCCCGGGACATTCTCTAGGAGGATTCTTTGGAATCGCCTGACGATTTCTTCGGGGGTGGAGGATCGGCGGGTTTCGTTTCGGTCTTGGGCTTTTCTTTGGGTTCTTTCTTCTCGGGCTTTGTTTCGGAACTCTCGCCCGAGGGCTTCTTCTTGTAATCGGTGCCGTAAAATCCGCTCCCCTTGAAAACGATGCCCGACCCTCCCCCGATGTCGCGTACGAGCGTATCCTTGCCGCACTTGGGACAACGAACAAGGCGCGGATCAGAAATTTTCTGAAGCTCCTCGAACTCGTGCCCGCAAGACTTACATCGGTAGCTGTATGTCGGCATTGCTCAATTCCGGATCTATTCTAGATTTTACTCAACTCGGTGGTGATAAGATAGCGATCGGAGAATCGATAGTCAACGGATCGATGTTCGAATCCGTTTACAAATGGGGCATTGCGCGCCTGACATTTCGATCCGATGGCCGTATCGGTCAAGAAGGAGACCGACGAGACCTCCTTCAGTACGCATCCCGCAGTTTCCGGCACCCCTCCGCTATCCCGCCGAGCCCTTTCTCCAGTTCCTTCATGGAACATGCATAGGAGATCCTCACATGGTTTTTCGCGCCGAAGCCGCAGCCGGGCACGAGGGCGACATGGTGCTCCTTCAAGAAGTATTGTGCGATGTCCATGTCGTCCTTAATCAGGGCACCGTTCATCCTCTTCCCGATGAACGATTTGAACGAGGGAAAAAGATAAAACGCCCCTTTCGGGTCCTGCAATTCGACGTCCGGAATCTTTGAGATTTCTTTCAGGGCAAAGTCTCTACGCCGGCAAAATTCTTCAACCATCTTCTGAACATCGTCCGACGGCGCCGACAAGGCCGCGGCTGCGGCGCGCTGCGCGATCGATGTGGCGTTGGAAGTCACCTGGCTCTGCACTTTCGCCGCCGCCTCCGCCACCGGGGTCGACGAGCCGAGGTAACCGATCCTCCACCCCGTCATGGCGAATGCCTTCGATACGCCATTCACCGTGATCACCTGATCCTTGATCTGCTTGATGCTCCCCATGCTGAAATGGCGGACGCCGTCATACACGACCTTTTCATAGATCTCGTCGGCAATAACGAAGACGCCTGAATCCTTCACCACATCGGCAAGCTCTTCGATCTCCCCCTGGGAATAGACACTGCCGGTCGGGTTGCCCGGTGAATTGAAAATGAACGCTTTCGTCTTGGCGTTGATCGCTTTTCGGAGTTGTGCGGCCGATATCTTGAAATGTTCGGCGGCAGTCGTCTGGACGATCACCGGTTTGGCGTCCACGAGTTTGACGATCTCAGGGTAGGTCACCCAATAGGGGGCCGGGATGACAACCTCATCGCCCGGGTTGCAGATTGCCTGAAGCGCGTTATAGATCGTGTGTTTCGCGCCGCAGGAGACCAGGATCTGCGACCGCTCGAACCGCAGACCGTTGTCCCGTTCAAACTTCTCTATAATAGACGTAATGAGCTCAGGGATGCCCTGGTTGGCCGTGTAATGCGTAAAATTTTCTTCGATGGCCCTTACTGCGGCCATCTTCACCTGCGGAGGAGTCGGAAAATCCGGCTCGCCGGCGGTGAGATTGGCCACATCCACCCCCGACTCCCGCATCTTTCGCGCGAGCTGCGTAAACGCGAGTGTCGCTGATTCCTCGAGTTGCCGGACTTTAATGGAAAGGGATTTCACCGGATCACCCCCGCACCGACTTCATCTTCTCGGTGAGACGCCTCCTGACATTCGGGGGGACGAACTCCGTGACATCCCCGCCAAGCGTCGCGAGTTCCCGGACGATGCTCGAGTTCAGGTAGGTGTATTTCTCGTGGGGCATCAGGAAAACGGTTGTGATATCGCCGTCAAGCTTGCGGTTCGTCAGCGCCATCTGAAACTCGTACTCAAAGTCCGAAACCGCCCGCAGCCCACGCACAATCGCGATTGCCTTCTTCGACTGTGCATACCGCACAAGAAGGCCGTCAAACCGGTCAACCGAGACATTCTTGTGCTTCTTCACGATCTCCCTGATCATGGCGATTCGCTCGGCCGAGCTGAACAGTGTGCGCTTGTTCGTGCTGCCGGCCACAGCAACAATAACTCGGTCGAAGATCTCTCTCGCCCGATCGATGATGTCGACGTGGCCGTTCGTGATGGGGTCAAATGTGCCGGGGTAGATGGCGATTCTCATGGGATGGTCATTCCCGCTTCGTCCCGCCG
>VBOC01000024.1:9020-15866 GCA_005877655.1 Ignavibacteria bacterium | reverse complement strand
GGACAAAAAAGCCGAGCTGAGTCCTGCCCAGCTCCTTTCGAAGCACCATGCGGAAGAGCGGGGAGGGTGCGAAGGAGATTCCTCTCGCATATTCAATGATAAGAAATCCCGATTCCTCGATCAACTCATTCCCGAAAACGCTCGCGGGGAGACGGGATGTCTCCTCGTAAGCGTAGGGGGGATCGGCGAAAACCAGATCGAATCTTCCCCCCTCCCTCTCGATGAAGGAAAGCGCGTCCGAGCGAACCATGGTGCACAAATCGAAGCAGTTGAGGTTCCGGGCATTGGCTCTGATCACGTCCAGGGCGTCGCGGCGCTCGTCGACGAACGTGACGGCCCCAGCCCCCCGGCTCAGCGCCTCGAGCCCGAGGCTTCCGCTTCCCGCGAACAGGTCCAGGACCCGCGCGTTCACCAGGGAGAGCCTGTTCTGCAGTGCATTGAAGATCGTCCCCTTCGCCCGGTCGGTCGCAGGCCTGACGCCGGAATCCGGCACGGAGGTGAGCCGCCGTCCTTTGTATTTGCACGTGATGATTCTCATCGGTCGCGAAGCGCGCTTCCGATGGCGGCGGCGAATCGGTGTTCCTTCCCCGCAAAGGACTGAAAATCCTTGACGGAGGACGCCACCTTCAGATTCTTGAAGGGGTTCACCGTCGAAACCTTCCACGGAACCTGGCGCCTCACCCTCTCCACGAGCGAACCGGTCACCGGGGCCCCGTGAAAAAAAAGATCGGACACCGGGAAGGGCTTGACGAGGGCCTGGATGTTCTCCAGGATTTCCTCCTCCGAGGAGACCGGGGCGCAGCGATAGGCCATGAGGCGGCCGCGATTGAGGACGGCGACATCGATCCGGTTCAGCCCGACGTGAATCAGGGCGACCATTTTCGATTTAATCTCCGGACTGTTCTGGAGCAGGGCGTATTGGGCTCCGAAATTATTCAGGACCACGGCCGCGAGATCGATTTTCTTTTTCAATAGAGCTGCCCTCGCGCTGTCGACCATGGACCTCTTGTACGCAACCACCAGCAATTCAGATACCTGCCGGTGCGCGCGGGTCTGAAGGAGAAGTTTCTCGCGCGTGTAGTCGTCGGGCTTAAAATCTGGTATGAAATTCGACAACTCCCAGGAGATCTGGTCCTGTTCGTCGGCGGTATTGAGCGAGCTGTCGGAGGGAAAAGAGTGCACGAACGCCGCGCGTTGGTCGATTGCGACGGCGGCCCTGGAGACCTTCCGGACAACCCGTCCTTCCGGAAGGAGCAGGCCGTCGAGAAACCAGAGATCGTCGGGCTTGGCCTTCTTGTACTCCCCGAGATGGCGGAGCCTGACGAATCTTTTTTTCACCTGAAGAACGGCAAGGTGAGCGGTTTCATCCGCGAAGCTGACGCCTGCGACGAATGTCCCGAACATCAGCGGCCCAGCGTACAGTATGGTTTGATCAGATCGAGCTTCTTCCTGCCGATCCCTTTCACGTTGATCAGCTCCTCGATGCTGGAAAACGATCCGTTCTCCTCGCGGTAGGTCATAATCCGTTCGGCCATCGCATTACCGATTCCGGGCAGGCGGGTCAATTCTTCTCTGGACGCGGTGTTGATATTGATGCTTCGGAGTGATAGGCGTTTTGCCGAACTGAGGTGGCGCCCGCCTCTCGAACTGTCGAGCTCCCCCGGAGCGAGACCCCGGAGAGAAGGATTGAGCTCCCCCGGACTGAGACCCCGGAGAGCGGGATCGAGCTGCCCAGGACTGAGAACCCGCAGAGCGGGACCCCCGTCCCGCCGAGCGGAATCCCGCGGGGCGGGACTTTCTGCGCCGGCGGTGTCCATCGCGGCCAGGAGTTGAGAGCGGGCTTCAAATTCAGAGTCTGATGCGGCGTAATCAAATTTGGATTCTCCTATGCCCGCCGGCTTAACGATCCTGATCCCGATGCCGGCGAGAAATGTCACCACAAGGAACAAAACAACTCGGCTCTCCTGAGGCGTAAACCCCAGGGCCTTATTAAAGTCGTTCAACAAGCGCACGGATCCTCCCCCAAGAGTGCGCCGCGGGCCCCGGCGTCCTTGCTACATAAACATATTCTTCATTTTTTCGAAAAAGCTTCTATCCGAATTCGCCGAGCGGTCGCCCTCCTTCGGTTTGATGTTCTCGCTCTTCTCGAGCTCCTTCAACAGCTCCTTGTCCCGCGCCGACAAACGGGTGGGGACCCAGACATTGACCCGAACAAGCTGGTCTCCGCGGCGGCCGCCGCTGAGTTCAGGAATCCCCCGGTCTCTCATGCGAAGGATTTTCCCCGATTGTGTTCCGGCGTCTATTTTCAGGCGCGCGCGCCCGGTGAGCGTGGGGATTTCAATCTCGGTTCCCAGCCCCGCCTCGGGGAAACTGATCAACAGATCCAGAAGGATATCCTGTCCGTTTCGCGTGAAAAGGGGATGGGGCTCCTCCTCGATGATGACTAGAAGGTCGCCCGGGGGCCCTCCGCGCAATCCGGCGTTCCCCTGACCTCTGAGCGGGATGTAATTTCCTTCCGCCACTCCCGCCGGAACGTTCACCTTAATCGTCGTCTCGCCTTGCACCCGCCCGTCGCCTCCGCAGGTTTCGCACGGCTCCTTGACGACCCGTCCCTCGCCGTTGCAATTCGGGCACGTGGACACGTTGACAAACTGGCCGAAGACGGATTTTGAGACGTGCCTGACTTCGCCGGTGCCGTTACAGACCTTGCACGTCACCTTCGACGAACCCGGCTTCGCGCCGCTTCCGCCGCACGTCTCGCACGTCTTCCACCGCTTGACCCTGAGTTTCTTCTCGACACCTGTAGCGATTTCCTCGAGCGTCAACCGGAGCCGGATCTTCAGATCGGAGCCCGGCGCCCCCGTCTGCGGCTTCCCCCGTGTGCGGCTCCGCCCGCCGCCGGTGAACACGTCTTCGAAGATGCTGCCCCCGAACGAGGAGCCGAAAATGTCGTTGAAGCTCGAGAAGATGTCGTTGACATTTGAGAAACCCCGAAAATCGGTGCCGGCACGAAGCCCTTCATGACCGTACTGATCGTACCTCTGCCGCTTCGTCTGATCGCCAAGCACCTCGTACGCTTCCGCCGCCTCCTTGAATTTTTCCTCGGCCTCTTTGTTGTTGGGATTTCGGTCGGGATGGTATTTCATCGCGGCTTTTCGGTACGCCTTCTTGATCTCGTCTGGGTTTGCGGTCCGCGACACGCCCAGGATCTCATAGTAGTCGCGTTTTACCATCGCTACTTCGTGCCGCCCCCCTCGGGTTTCCCGCCGTGCGCCGCAGGCGGATGTCCCTCGGTCGAGTCCGCCGACACGATAACCTTGGCGTGCCGGAGGACCTTGTCGTTCAGCAGGTATCCCTTGTCCACTTCCTCAACGACGGTGTGGGGGGGAACATCGGTCCTTGGAACCTGCAGCAGTGCGTCATGCATGTGCGGATCGAATGGTTTACCCACAACATCCATCGGGCGGACTCCCTGGGTCTCGAGGATTTTCCGGAATTTAGTATAAATAAGTTCAACCCCCCGGCGGAAGGAGCTTTCCTGCGCCGGCTCGATCGCAGCCGCCCCTGATGCCCGCGCTCCCGCGCCGGGCTCCGGGCCGCCTGCCGCTTTGAGCGAACGTTCGAAATCGTCCAGAACGGGAAGCAGTTTTAGTATCAAATCTTCATTCGAAAACTTCACGATCGAGGCGAAGTCATTCTCCACCCTTTTCTTGTAATTCTCGAACTCAGCCGCTTTGCGCAGCAATTGATCCTTGAACTGGGCGAGGTTGTTCTCAAGCTCCGCGATTTTCGTGCTGAGCATGTCAACCTCGGTCAGCTCGGGAAGCTGCATCGGGCGTTGACCGGCCTGGGGGGCGTCTTCTTTTTCTGGTTTCTCGTCAGCCATGAAGGATTAATTCTCAAAAACTCCTCAAATGATATGAATTTTCAGCCACTTTGTCAACCGTCAGTGACTTCCAGCCTTTGGAAAATGCCGGCAGAAACGTTACCTTCTCCATCCAACGATCCGGCCAACGATCCGGCACTGTCGCCCCTCTATCGTAGTCCAGGCAACAGCCAGCCTGAGAGCGCCGAACACCCCAACATTGAGGGAGATGCGTCGTACAATAGATATTCGTTTCCTCACATCCCAGGCGCTCGCCCTTTCAATCACTATACCGGAGTAATTCAATGCGTCAATATACGATCCTCTCTCTCCTGGCCCTCCTTTCGTTCAGAAATCTTTCCGCTCAGCAGGAAGCCAGACTTCTCCGCTTTCCCGCGATTCACGACAACAGGATTGTCTTTACCTATGCCGGTGACCTTTATACCGTCGCTTCGACCGGCGGCGTCGCCCGGAAGCTCACGAACTCCGAGGGGATCGAGATGTTTCCGCGTTTCTCTCCCGATGGCAAATGGATCGCCTTCACCGGCCAGTACGACGGCAACACAGAAGTCTACGTAATGCCCTCAGAGGGGGGAGTTCCAAAGCGCTTGACGTACACCGCCACGCTCGGCCGGGATGACGTTTCCGACCGGATGGGTCCGAACAACATCGTGATGGGATGGAAGCACGACAACAACCACATCATCTTCCGGTCCCGCATGCGCGAGTTCAATGATTTCAAGGGACAACTCTACCTCGTGTCACTCTCGGGCGATCTGCCCGAACAGCTCCCCCTGCCGCGCGGGGGGTTTTGTTCGTATTCTTCCGACGACAGCCGGCTTGTCTATAACAGAATCTTTCGCGAGTTCCGCACCTGGAAGCGGTACCGCGGCGGAATGACCGACGACGTCTGGATTTATGATTTCGCGACGAAGAAGACGGAAAATATTACGAACAACCCCGCGGGCGATATCATCCCGATGTGGAGCGGGAACAAGATCTACTTCCTCTCCGACCGGGATTCTGTGAAGCGGATGAACCTTTATATCTACGACCTCACAACGAAGGGAGTAAAGCAGCTCACCTCGTTCACGGAATTCGACATCAAGTTCCCGTCGCTGGGCGATCAGTCGATCGTCTTCGAGAACGGCGGCTTCATTTATCGCCTCGACCTTCAGTCGGAGAAAGCCGAGAAAGTTCCGATCAGTATCGAGGACGACCTCCAGCCCGCGGCGATGTCTTTACGGTGCCGGCGAAGTATGGCGCGACGCGAAACCTCACGGGCACGCCCGGAGTGCACGAGCGTAACTCCACGTGGTCGCCGGACGGAAGATGGATCGGTTACATTTCCGATGCAACGGGTGAGGACCAGATCTGCATCCAGGCGCAGGACGGGAGCAAGCCTCCGGTGAGGCTCACCGACGGCAAGGACACCTACAAGTACCAGATCTACTGGTCGCCCGACAGCAGGAAGATTCTCTGGGCGGACAGGAAGCAGCGGCTGCGGTTTGTCGACATCGACTCAAAGGCAATCAAAGAAGTCGCGGAGGCGCAGGCATTCGAATTTACCGACTACAGCTGGTCCCCGGACAGTAAGTGGATTGCCTACGCAAAGCCCGAAGTCGAAGTGATGAACAAGATCTATCTCTATTCCCTTGAGAGCGGCCGGACCGTCGAAGCGACCGACGGATGGTATAACTCTTCCCGGCCTATTTTCAGCCGCGACGGAAAATATCTTTTCTTTGTGTCGAGCCGCGACTTCAATCCCTCCTTCAGCCAGACCGAGTTCGACCAGTCGTATTTTGATCTCGACCGGATCTATCTTCTGACTCTGACGAGGTCGGCCGACTCTCCTTTCAAACCGAAGAGCGACGAAGTGACCATAAATGAGAAGCCGAAACAGGAAGACTCAAAGGACAAAAAGGAGGGCGAGAAGAAGGAAGGCGAAAAGAAGGAGCCGCCGGTCGTCGTGAAGGTGGATGTCGACGGTCTGAAGTCCCGCATCGCGGGACTTCCGGTTACGCCTTCAAGCTACCGGGACCTGGTCTCGGTGGGCAACAGCCTGTACTATATCCGCCAGGGTACAAAGGACGAGAAGCCGCAGTTGTTCATGTACGACTTCGGGGAGCTCAAAGAGACGAATCTCGGGGAGATCGACGGATATGAGATCTCCTTCGACCAGAAGAAAATCCTCATCGGCAAGGACAAGTCGTATTATATCCTCGACGTGCCGAAGGCGAAGGTCGACCTGAAAGACAAGCTCGACCTGACCGGGATGGAGGTAAAGGTCGACAAGCATCAGGAATGGGCTCAGATCTACAACGAAAGCTGGCGGCAGATGCGGGAATTCTTCTACGCGCCGAATATGCACGGCGTGGACTGGGAGGCGAACCGCAAGAAATACGAACCTCTGGTGGCCTTCGTGAATCACCGTGCGGATCTCACATATGTGATCGGCGAAATGATCTCGGAGCTGAGCATCGGGCACACCTACGTCGGCGGCGGAGACATGCCGAAGGTGAAGAGGTATCAGACCGGATTGCTCGGCGCCCGGCTCGAGCGGGATCAGCAGTCGAACTATTACCGCATCAGGAAGATTCTCAAAGGACAAAGCTGGGAAAAATCCGTCCGGAGTCCTTTGACCGAGCTCGGCGTGAATGCCGCAGAGGGAGATTACATCATCGCGGTCGACGGGAAACCGACCAATGCCATGACAAACATCTATGAAGCGCTCGTCAACACGGCCGACCGTCAGGTGAGATTGAAGCTGAATGCCCAGCCCCGCGAGGAGGGGAGCCGCGAGGTGGTCGTGATTCCCACCGGCGACGAGGCTGGACTCTATTACTACAATTGGGTCGAGCGGAACATTCAAAAGGTCGATTCCGCCACGGGCGGGAAGGTCGGATACATCCATGTGCCGGACATGGGCGTGCGCGGATTGAACGAGTTCGTGAAGCACTTCTATCCCCAGCTTCGCAAGA
>VBOC01000024.1:7456-8895 GCA_005877655.1 Ignavibacteria bacterium | reverse complement strand
TGCATGATCGATGAGTTCTCCGCTTCCGATGGAGACATCTTCCCCTACAGGTTTAAGAAGTATGATCTGGGAAAGCTCATCGGGAAACGGACATGGGGCGGAGTGGTCGGAATACGCGGCACGCTTCCGCTTTTGGACGGCGGGTTCCTGAATAAACCCGAATTCTCCCGGTACGGAGCGAAGGGCGAGGGTTGGATCATGGAAGGGCACGGCGTCGATCCCGATATCGTCGTAGACAACGATCCGGCCCAGGAATTCGCCGGCATCGACGCACAGTTGAACAAGGCGATCGAGGTCATCCTCGAAGAACTCAAGACAAAGGAAGAATCGTTACCCCCGGTTCCGCCCTGGCCGATCAAGAAATAGGCTGGCTCCCGCTCTCGAACCGGATCTAACCGGCTCGATCTATTCTGCGCGCTTCGAACCAGACTATCGGCTCGGGATCCTCGATAGCGGTTAATCAGCCTGATTTCACCGGCCATTCTCAGTGGTTTCCCGTTTTCCTCGTTCCCCTGCGTCTTCGCAAGAAGATTGTTGCTTAGGTCATTGATTCTTAATATATTACGTGCGCTTCCAACCCCTCCATCCACTCTAACGGGCTCTGTTCATGAAATGGTTATCGGTGTGCCTCCTCAGCGCCTTACTCTGCCTTCTCGCGCTTCAGGCGATGGCGCAAACTGAAGACGAGAAATTTGCAAAGCTGACTGCGGAATTTCTCAAGGGCTATTTTGCCGCAAGTCCCATCACGGCAACCGGCATCGGCGTCCACGACTACGACAATCTCCTCGACGAGGTCGACGCTAAGGCAGTCGATCGTGAAGTGGCGCGGCTCAAGTCCTTCAAGCAGCGGCTCCGGGAGTGAATCCCTCTTCTCGTTCGAAGAACTGCGGGAATATGAATGGAACCCGATGGTTTATACGGGAGCGCTCGGGAACTCGATCGCGAATCTCATCTACCAGGAGTTCGCACCGCTCGATCAGCGGCTGAAGAACGCCGCAGCCCGCGCGGCTCACGTTCCGGGATTCCTGGACCAGGCGAAAGCAGTCCTCAAGAATGCGCCCGCCATGCATGTCGAGACCGCTATCAATCAGAACAAGGGGGATGTCGGTCTTTTTAAAGACGAGCTGATGAAGGCGGCGAAAGGCCTGCCCCCGGACCTTCAGGCCGAGGTCGGAGCGGCCTCCGCCAAGGCTGTCGCTGCTCTGGAGGAGTTCGGCAAGTGGCTCGAGAAAGATCTCAAGCCGCGTGCAACCAAAGACGAACATCTGGGGAAAGCGCTCTTCGAGAAAAAGCTCACTTTCGCCCTGAAATCGAACCTCACCCCTGAACAAGTGCTCCGCCGGGCCGAATCGGAGAAGGCCCGCGTCCACGCGGAGATGTACGCCCTGGCAGCTCCTCTCTATAAAGAGTATTACTCTGAAGACGTTGCGGGCAAGGAC
>VBOC01000024.1:2923-7418 GCA_005877655.1 Ignavibacteria bacterium | reverse complement strand
TTATCCCCGATCTCGGGGATTTTGTCGCCAAGCATGACCTCCTGACGCTCGACCCGACGCAACCCCTCGTAATCCGTGAGACTCCCGAGTATGAGCGCGGAGTCTCCGTCGCATCGCTCGAAGCCCCGGGTCCTCTCGAGAAGAACCTGAAATCGTTCTATAATGTCACGCCGATTCCCGACGATTGGACCCCCGAGCAGGTGGAGTCGTTCCTGCGGGAATACAACAACTGGTCGCTGCGGGATCTCAGCATTCACGAGGGTGTCCCGGGGCACTATGTCCAACTCTATTACTCGAACCGCTGTCCGTCGATCCTCCGCAGCGTTTACGGGAGCGGGTCGATGGTCGAGGGATGGGCGGTCTATTGCGAGCGGATGATGGCCGACGAGGGGTATATGAACAACGACCCCCGGATGAAGCTCATCCAACGCAAGTGGTATATCCGCGTCGTTCTCAATGCGATCATCGACCAGAAGATCCACTCCTACGGTATGAAACAGCAGGAAATGATGGACCTGCTGACAAAGGAGGGTTTCCAGGAAGAGCGGGAGGCCGCCGGCAAGTGGAGACGCGCGAACCTGACTTCCGCCCAGTTGTCGACGTACTTCGTCGGTTTCCAGGAAATCTGGGACCTGCGAGAGGCATACAGACAGAAAATGGGCCAGGGCTACTCTCTGAAAAAATTCCACGAGTCCTTTCTAAGTCACGGTTCACCAACGGTCAAGTACATCCGCGAACTAATCCTTTCTCGATAACAAAACCTCAAAGGAGGCTTCATGAACATTTCCCGTACTGTTTTTGGTCTCGTTGCCCTGCTGGCGCTTCTGGCGTGTGCAACGCCGGTGTTCTCGCAGGCGCCGGATAATCTTCAACCGGGCGCGGCCCGGCCCCTCTTCCCCGGGATTGGCGAAGGAGCGGGACCCTCCCCGTCAACCGCCGGAATTCCAAATGACCGTCTGCCATTCAACCTCGTGGACCGAAAAGCCGCCTTTCAGCCGAACAGCAATCCCGATGTAAACGGCGCCGTCATGAATGCCTCCGCCGAGACTGTTTACGCCCCTGTGACGCAACTCCGGGAGCGATGGGATACGACCACGAACGCATGGGTGAATGGGACCAGGACCACCTGGACCTACAACGGAAGCAACTTGTTGACGAACGATTTGACCGAGACCTGGAACGTGAGTAAATGGCTGAATAATTCTCAGAATAACTATGCGTATGACGGAGGCGGAAACCGAACCGAGGACATCTACCAGTACTGGTCCGGGACCTCATGGTCAAACTTTTTCAGGTCAACGTACACGTACGACGGGTCCCACCGCGAGACTCAATTTGTGTACCAGAGCTGGGGCGGAAGCGACTGGACGAACAATTATCAATACTTCTATCAGTACGATGGGTCCGGCAAGGATACCGCATCCACTCGCCAGAACTGGAACGGAAGCGCGTGGGCCAACTATAGCAAGACCACAAACACATATGACGGAAGCAACCGCCTTTGGCAAACCGAGATGCAGAGCTGGAACGGATCCGCATGGGTCAATAGTCAGCGCAATACCGGCACGTATAATGGAAGCGGGTACCTGACCCAGGAGCTTGCCGAGAGCTGGGTCGGGACGATGTGGGTGAACCAGCTTCTATACTCCTTCACCTATGACGGGGCCGGTCACCCGACCTCTGATGTATTTCAGTTCTGGAATGGGACTACCTGGGTGAATAATCTCAGTTTTACCCTCGCCTATGACGTTAGTGGAAACGAGACGCAGTTCCTGTACCAGACCTGGAATGGCAGCGCTTGGACAAACGTCTACAAGTACGACTACTCGTTCGACGGCGCTAACAGGGAGATAGGGTACATATTCCAGACCTGGACTTCAGGCGCATGGCTGAACTCCGACTCCTATTCTTACACGCTCGACGGGTTTGGCAATCGGGCAGTGGCGCTGCATCAGGCCTGGAACGGAGGCACCTCCTCCTGGGTGAACAAAGACAGAACTACCAGTACATGGAAACAGCATATATCCGGCGTACGCGACCTGGCCGGAACTCCGTCCGGGTTCAGGTTATCGGATAACTATCCAAATCCCTTCAATCCGGAGATGAAAATCAACTTCTCCGTGCCGGGTGAGCGCTTTGTCTCTCTGGCAATTTACGACGTGCTTGGGCGGGAAGTCGCAACGCTTGTCCGTGAGCGGAAGCAACGCGGGGAGTATTCGATAACCTGGAATGCCGCCGGTCAGCCCAGCGGCGTGTACTTCTACCGTGTCGTCGCGGGAACGTTTGTCCAGACCAAGAAGATGGTTTTGATGAAGTAAGGACAAATGTCCTAATAGCAAGTAATTCCTGCGGAGTTCTCCAACCCGTTGAAGACCCCGATCCCGCAAATGCGGGACCGGGGTTTCTTTTATGTTAAGGAAGTCGCGAGGGGCGTTCGGGGATTGTTTGCACGCTCCCGGTTTCGTATATTCATGCATAGATCGAGTTCGTCGGGTCGTCATAAAAGACATCGAGATTCTTCTTGGGGCTGTAGCTCAGTTGGGAGAGCGCCTCGTTCGCAACGAGGAGGTCGTCGGTTCGATCCCGATCAGCTCCACAAGTCCGCCCAATGTTTGGAGACCCGAGAGGTCGTTCGTTACGTCCCGGCTCGGTCCCGCATGGCGGGAAAGCCGGGATGGCCGTATATCGGAATGATTCATCTCACTCCGAAGGATGATCTCTCCCCGCACCACCTCAGCCCGAGGATCGCTGAATGATTTCAAGTGTGACCAAAGTTAAAACAGGCTGGCTATTTCGGGCGACACTCGCTATATTGATCCTGTCGGCAGCCGCATTCCTCGTAAGAACCTCGGACAGTTTGAAACCCGTCGTTCGCATGGAACAAATCAAGAATACGAACTCATCTCCCCCTCCGGTCCCGGAAAAAACGAATGATGCCGGGAAGCCGAACCGCTTGATTCATGAGAAAAGCCCGTATCTGCTTCAGCACGCCCGCAATCCGGTGGATTGGTACCCGTGGGGCGAGGAAGCCTTCGAGCGTGCCCGCAAAGAGGATAAGCCGATTTTTCTCTCCGTGGGATACTCGACATGCTACTGGTGCCACGTGATGGAGCGCGAGGTCTTTGAGGATACGGCAATTGCGCGACTCATGAACGAACGGCTCGTTTCAATTAAGGTCGATCGCGAAGAGCGGCCCGATGTCGACCGCGTGTACATGACCGCGGTTCAGGCGATGACCGGAAGCGGCGGCTGGCCCATGTCCGTTTTTCTTACGCCCGATCTGGTTCCTTTTCTCGGAGCCACGTACATCCCTCCCACGGCGCGGTACGGCAGGCCGGGATTTACCGACATTGTGCGGCACGTCAGCGATCTGTGGAAAAACGACCGGTCGAAGATTCTCGAGACGGGGAAACAGATCGAAGAAATCCTGCAAAAATCCGCCCGCTCCGCGCCCGCCAAGGTCGAGGACTCGGCCCTCCGCGAAGGATTCAAGCAGATCGAAGCCGGCTACGATCCGGTGCACGGAGGCTTCGGCTCTGGAATGAAATTCCCGCGGCCGGTGACGCTCGATTTTCTTTTCAGGAGATACTACAGGCGCGGAGACAGCAGTGCGCGCGACATGGCCCTCACGACAATCCGCAAAATGGCCGAGGGCGGCATCCATGATCATATCGGCGGGGGGTTCCACCGGTACGCTGTCGACACCGGGTGGAGGGTGCCGCATTTCGAGAAGATGCTCTACGACCAGGCGCAGCTGGCAGTCACCTGCCTGGAAGCCTACCAGATCACGCATGATGCTTTCTTCGCATCGCTCGCCCGCGATATTCTAGGTTACGTTATGCGTGACATGACCGGCCGGAAAGGTGAGTTCTATTCCGCCGAGGACGCCGAGAGCGCGACGGATCCCGATGTAGCCGGCAAGAAGGAAGAGGGCGCATTTTATCTCTGGACAAAGCCGGAGATCGATCGCATCCTCGGAGGCGAGACTGCTCCTCTGTTCAACTATTATTTTGGCGTCGAAGACACGGGCAACGCGCCGACCGATCCGATGAGCGTCTTCAGGGGAAAGAATATTCTCTATGTCGCCCACGACGCCGCGGAAACGGCCCGAAAATTCGGCAAACAGCCTGAAGAAGTTATCGCGTTACTCGAATCGTCGAGGGAAAAGCTTTTCCGGGAACGGGTGAAGCGCGCACGGCCGCATCTTGACGATAAGATCGTCACCGCATGGAACGGATTGATGATCTCGGCATTCGCGAGGGCGTACCAGGTCCTCGACGACGACGAATACCTCCGGGCCGCCCGGCGCGGGGCGGAATTCATACTGGAGAACCTTTACGATAAGAGTTCCGGGACGCTCAATCGGCGTTACAGAGACGGCGATGCGCGCTTCGAGGGCTCGCTGCAGGACTACGCGTTCTTCGCCAGAGGCCTGATCGACCTGTACGAGGCATCATTCGAAACTAGTTGGCTGCGGACTGCGATCAGCCTGACC
>VBOC01000024.1:0-2744 GCA_005877655.1 Ignavibacteria bacterium | reverse complement strand
TGGCTCCCGCATTCGGAGTCTCCCGGAGGCGATGCCGGGCATGCTCGCGGCGTACACTTGGAGCATCACCACGCCCAGGGAAATCAGCATCGCGGGCCAACCCGGAGCCGCGGACACGAAGGCGCTCCTGGGGGAAGTCCATTCGCATTTCGTCCCCTTCCGGGCGATCATGCTCGCAGACGGCGGGGACGGCCAGGAAGAACTCGCCTCCTACCTCCCGTTTATAAAAGAGATGAAGCCCTCTGAAGGAAAAGCAACCGCGTACATCTGCCTGAACTATGCCTGCAGCCTTCCGTCATCCGATCGGGAGGTGGTGGCAAAATTGCTTTCGCCACCCCCTCGCCATCACAAGTAGCCTCCCCTCCGCCGCCTGAGATCGTCGACCCCGATCACTGAAGCCGTGAATCCCTCCGTAGAAACTGCCCCGCAATATTCGGAAGTGGCCACCCGGATCATGCGCCGGGCGATGCGCCTGTCGCTTCTGATCGGGTTTTTCATGCTCGTGATCAAGGCCATCGCCTTCGCGATCACAAGCTCGGCGGCCATCCTGTCGGACGCTGCAGAATCAGTGGTTCACGTTCTCGCGGTTTCATTCGCGGCCTACAGCTTCAGACTCAGCCTGAAACCCGCCGACCGGACCCACCCATACGGGCATGACCGGATCAGCTTTTTCTCGGCGGGCTTCGAGGGCGCCATGATCGTCCTCGCCGCGATCTACATCATCTATGAAGCCATCCATCAATGGCTCACGGGGCTCTCGATCCACAACATCAACATCGGGACCTACATCATTGCGTTTGCCACCGCGATTAACGGCGGACTCGGTTGGTATTTGCTCCGCCAGGGGAGGAAATACGATTCGATCGTCCTTGAAGCGAACGGCAAGCACGTTCTCACAGACAGCTGGACGAGCCTGGGCGTAATCACCGGGCTTGTCCTCGTGATGCTGACCGGGTGGCTCCCTTTCGATCCGATCCTGGCCATCATCGTGGCGGGCAATATTCTCTGGACAGGCAGCAAGCTGATGCGGCGCTCGATCGGAGGATTAATGGACGAAAGCGATCCGAAGACGGAGGCACTGATCCGCGCGATCTTACAACGGGAAACCTCCCGGTTCCAGATCAAGTTTCACGGCCTGCGGCATCGCAACGCCGGAGCGAAGCTCATGATCGAATTCCACCTGCTCTTCCCCCAGAACGTCTCGATCGCCGCTGCACACGAGCGCGCAACGATGATCGAAGAGGAAATCCACAAGGCGTTCCCGAATCCCACCGAAGTCATGAGCCACCTCGAACCGATCGAGGGCCATGATGAAATCCACCGCAAGATCCTGAAGGAGGACGAGCCCCGCACGGGATCCTGAACCACGCACGGGATCCTGAGCGCCCGCAGGGCGGCTCGTGACGGGAGTCAACTCCCGGGTGGGCAATTCGGCCCCCTTTGGCCTTTTTTCCTGTATAGTCTCGGAATTCTCTCCCTCCCCCTTGACAATGATTGTTCTATTTATTAACTTTGTACCGCAAAGTACTTTGTAGAAATGAGCGAGCAATCACACTCATCAGGGCAGGATGAACCATGATGCAATTCGATGATCCCCGGAAAGACCTAATCGAGATCCGCTCCATGATGGAGCAATCTTCCAAGTTTCTGTCCTTGAGCGGCCTCGCCGGCGTGAGCGCCGGAACAGTCGCCCTGGCGGGCGCGGGAGCCGCCTACTGGCAGCTCAACCAACAGGAATCCGCCCCCGGAAACGCCGACCTGGCCCCCTTTTTTCTCACGGATGCGACGCTCGTTCTCGCTCTCGCGATCAGCCTCGCGATCTTTTTCACGACCCGCATGGCAAAAAAGAAGGGGCTTCCGATCTGGTCGGGCACCACCCGCTATTTGCTCGCGAGCCTGCTCGTTCCTCTCGGGGTGGGAGGGCTCTTCTGCCTGATCGCCTGGCATCACGGGCTGGTTATGCTGATAGCACCTGCTACGCTGATCTTTTACGGCCTCGCACTTCTGAATTCCACCAAGTACACACTGCGCGAAGTTCAATATCTGGCGGCGGCCCAGATTCTGCTCGGGTTGCTTGCCTTTCTGTTCCTCGATGCCTGGCTGATCTTCTGGGCCGGGGGCTTCGGGATCCTGCACATCGTTTACGGCGTCATTATGTACGCGAAGTACGAGAAGTGAAATCCATTCTCGAAAATATCAACAAGATCTTTGAGAACCGCGTCCGGCTCGCGCTCATGTCGATCCTGATGGTGAACGACGAGGCCGAGTTCAACGCCCTCAAACAGATGCTCGATCTGACCGACGGCAACCTTGCCGCGCATATCGCGACGCTCGAGAGAAATCATTACGTCAGCGTGAGGAAGGAATACAAGGGGAGGAAACCCTCGACAACGTACTCTGCAACGCCGGAAGGGAAACGCGCATTCACCGAGCATCTGAATGCTCTTGAAAAAATCATCAACAACATTCACTAGGGGAATTTCGATCATGATCAACCGGAGCAGGTTCGCATTCGCCATTCTCATCGCAGCGGCGGTTCTGGGCGTGCTCGGGGACCAGCTCCTCCGCGTTGGTCCCTGGGGACTCAATGCCGCCATCTGGATCGCGCTGTTTGCGCTACTACTCGCCCGTTTCTTCGTCACGTTCGATCCCGACACCCCCAAGCGCCATCTCTGGCTCTTCGGCGTGGTCATCGGATTCGGCGTGCTCTTAATCTGGCGCGATTCGATGATTCTCAAACTGCT
>VBOC01000144.1 GCA_005877655.1 Ignavibacteria bacterium | reverse complement strand
ACTCACGAGGCCGGAAGGCGCCGGAGTACAGCTGGCACCCCAGGTGACCACAATATCGATCCCTCCGGTCGTTGAGAGCAACTCCAGTGATACCTGGGTCGTCTGGCCGGGCAGCACATCCAGGTCTGCCTCGCCTGAATATTGAACTGCACCGGTATCGTTGAGAGCGTCCACCTTCAGATGCCACGTGCCGACAGGGACATTTGAGAAAGAGCCGGATGCAACCCTTCCCGTGTCGGATATAGACAAGTGGATAACGCGGTCGTCATAACCCACGCGCGATAGACTTGCGATCACCTGGGCCACACCCGAGGGTGCCCTCGCAAACGACATTTGAACGGTGCCGTCGTGCAGACCCTGAGGGGCAACAATGCTTTCGGTCTGCTTATTGCAACTTGCAAAGAGCGCAGCAAGAGCTATGGCCGGGAGGAGCGTGATGAGTTTCATGGTCGAATCCCTTTATTTTTGATGGCGGTGTGATTCATCTTAAACACCGTCTGAATCATCTGCATTTGCCCGCGCTTCCGGCATTGTAGATTGAGGCAATCTCGTCGCCGGAAAGCGCTCGGTGATAGAAGCTCACCTCATCGATACGTCCCGGAAAATAGTTCCACGTGCTCGAGGGGGCGTACAGGTATGCACCGATCGAGAGATCTGCAATGCCCTGGGTGATTTGAATCGGCGCGTGGACCCGCTCTGCGACCTTCACTCCATTGGAATAAAGGCGCCTGGTTCCGGCATCCTTGTCATAGACGGCAGCCACGTGATTCCACGCGTTCAACGTGAGAACGCCCCCCTCCGTCCTAAAATCTTGAAATGCCGAGTCCAATTGTGTTGTGTCGTCTGCGATACCGAAATTCAGATTTCTACCGGGCCAGAGGTTCAACGAATATGACCGCTGGTTTTCCCATCCATATGCGAATCCCCACTTCGCTGCAATCATCGCTAGTGTGTCTCTCGTCGGATAGATCCACGATTCAAGTGTAAAGCTGCCTGGCGCATTCAAGGTTGATGAATTTGGCACCCGCACGTATGTCCGATACCCGTCGAAATTGAACGCGTCTCCAACTTTACCGGTGGCGAATGCAACCCCTCCGACGAGGGTACCATTATTTACGCCTGCGGCGTCTGCGGCATTCCTCTCACCTCTCCACCAGCTGACGAGGCCCGAAGGCACCGGGACGCATACAGCGCCCCATGTCACCACGATGTCGATACCGCCCGATGTCGAAAGAAGTTCAAGGTTCGCACGGATCGTCTGACCCGGAAGGACGTCCAGATCAGTCTTCCCCGAATACTGAGCGGCGCCGGTATCATTCAAAGCGTCGACCGCTAAGTGCCACGTACCGACGGGCACGTCGGTGAAGGAGCCGGAGGCAGTTCGTCCGCTATCGGCAATGGTCAGGTGCAAGGCCGCGGCGAGCGAGAGCGAAACTTTTCCCGTCCGATCGCCTCGAGAGGTTAAGATTTCTGTCTCCTGCCTGCACGCCGAACAGATCATGATCAGAACGAGAGCCACAGAATACAAGATTAGTTTCATAGAGGCTCCTTATTGCAAGTCAATTCCAAAAAACTTTGTATAGTTTCAGCGTCGAGCTGTTTGCGCCGGGCATATGATCGCCCGTGATCGCCGATGAATTGAACCGGAAGGTCCTGGGCAAATCCCCTGTCGTGCCTGAAGAGATTTCGGAAGGCGGAACCGGGGGAATTTCGGCGCCCTCAACAATCTGTATCCGGCCGGATGGTGTTCCCGGATCGAGACAGGAAAGCGTCAGGCGGCCTGCCCGGTTCACCTTCACCCAGTAAGCCTTTCCGGCTTCAAGACTATCTGCAGCCTGGTATCCGATCTCGAATTTGAAGAAGCGGGATGTGACCATCCCCGCCGGGTTCGATGTGATACTCGCGGTAGAAATGGAGCGGCTCAGGGTGCCTATCAGATTCCATCCTTCCTGAACGCCAATCTCCAGTTTGCTGAAATCCAATCCAACGATTCGAGCCGTAGCCGGAGACGAGACCCGGATCCAATATCCGGTCCCGATTCGCAGTGTCTCCTTGGCGACGTAGGACTTCTCGTACATGAAGGCAGGTGAGCTAGAGACCGGAAACAGAGTGCGCTTCCCCGAGTCGACGACATTCAACGGTATCGAGACCATGTTCCAGCCCTTACGGAGCGCGATCACCCGGGTGGGTGGCTGCGATAATTCCAGTGTCACGCTGTTCACCTGACCCGGAATCACGTCGACGTCCGTCTCCCCCGCATACTGAAGGGTTCCAGAGTCACTCAGCGCCTCGACGGCCAGATGCCAGAGGCCGACGGGAACGCTGGAGTAAGAACCCGAGGCGTTCCGTCCCGTATCCGCGATGGTTAATTGGAGAACGCGGCTTTCATAACCATCCCGCGAGAGCCGCGCGATTACTTCAGCAACGCCCGCCGGCGAGTCCGAAATCGAGAGAATCAGCTTTCCCGTCGTTGAACGAATGGGGAGATCTAGGATCGATACGTCGCGGTTGCAACCCGCCTCGAAGAGTGAGAGGGCCACAAAAATGAGAATGAAGACGGATCTCACTGGAGGTTTCCCATCAAATGATGACTTCGGAAATTTGTTTGGAATTGAGATTCTCGACGGGCGGTAACTCGTCCGCGGGCGCATCCGCTGTTGCCCCCTGATTGATAAACCCCCTTGCTTGTGGAGCTTGCGTTATCAAGCTAACTAATACCGTTCCTAATGTCAAATAGCTGTCACACAGCGGAAAGGGATGATCCTCCCGTAAGATAAACTATTGAAAATAGTGGGGTTGGGCGCAGGAAAGCTCGTAATATCGGAGCGTCTAACTCCCCCGCCTCGCTCGCAGATGCACGGGCTGGCTGGAAGCGGCTTGCAAACATATCCGGAATTATACCTTCTTTCTGGAAATACACATGACTCCCGCACAAGCTGCCCAGGGTGTGAGCGACCTGAAAATTGAACCTACGATCTTCCCTGCAGGATTCAGCTCCCACTTCTTTGAAGAGTGCCGAAGGAAAGGAAAGTCGACGTAAAGCCCCATGTTCTTGGACGATTTGTAATCATCCGGTGCCTCTCTGATGATTTCAAATCCCGCCTCATGCAACAGGTTTCGGAACTCCCGTCTTGTATACCGGTACTCTTCGAAGGCATACCCTACACCCTTTCGCTTCTGATGCCAGCGTTTAAGCTCCTTTAAGGGATTTGCAATCAACAATCTATTGAGATTTTGGAGGGGAACCGTCACGAAGTAAAATCCGCCGTCCTTGAGTATCCTCCTCGCTTCTTTGAACGCGCGCTGTGGACCCTCCTGAAAGTGTTCAACGACCCCGAGCGAAATAACGGCATCGAAGTGTTTGTCGGGAAAAAGATAGAAGACCCAACGTCCGGGACCGCAACCCGCTTCGAGTATCCTCCCCTTCTTCGGCAGATATTCCCGGAAGAGCGGCTCGATCAGCTGGTAGCGGCAGAG
Source organism: Ignavibacteria bacterium (assembly GCA_005877655.1). GTDB lineage: Bacteria > Bacteroidota > Ignavibacteria > UBA10030 > SZUA-254 > VBOC01. Next base: position 2,553 of record VBOC01000144.1, on the reverse strand, counting down.
GTCGAGGCCCTCATCGATCGTCTCGCCATGCCAGCACTGCCCGTGCGTTTCCGCCGCCTCCACTTCCGCGACGGGGTGATACATCTTATAGAGGGCCACACTCTCCCGCATGATAAGGTATCCGGGCGGCGCGCATCATGCACTCAATTCCCGAGCGGCTTATTCTTGAAGTAATGTTCGAGACTCTCTTTCCAATGCGGCATCTTTTCGATTCCGAGGGGGCGAAGCGCGGCATTATCGAGAACGGAGTATGAGGGACGCTTGATGGGCGAGGGGAATTGCTTTGCGCTGACGGGCTGCACGTTTGGCTTCAAGCCCGCATTCTTGAAAATCTCCCCGGCGAATTCGTACCACGAGCATTCGCCGTTGTTTGTTGCGTGATAGCGACCGCATGATCCCGTCTTCACCAGCTCGCGGACCTGGTCCTGCACGACGCGGATCTCTTTCCCATCGCGTGCAAGCGCCAGCATCGTGTCGATGAAATTCCTGCCCTTCGCGCGGCATTTGTTGTGCCCGTACAACCCGGAACTCCTCACGACATAGTGCCGTTCGGAATATGCCGCGATAAAATGTTCGCCCGCGACTTTGCTCGCAGCGTACACATTCAACGGACGCGGAAGATCCGTTTCGACGTACGGCTGCGCCTTCTTACCGTCAAAGACGTAGTCGGTGCTGATATGGACCAGCTCGCTCTTCAGATCCTGGGCAACCCTGGCGAGATTGAGCGCTCCTATGGCATTGACTTGAAACGAGCGTTCGGGATTTTTTTCGCAATCATCCACTTTATGGTAGGCGGCGGTGTTAACGATGACCGCCGGCTTCATCAATGACAAAACGCGGGAAACGGAATCCATATCGCTTATCTCGATGTCGCCATGATTCAGCGGCACGGTGTCGAGATCCCCGAACGCTTTCATGAGATCCATCCCCAATTGTCCGTTTGCGCCGATGATGGCAACTCTCATAGGCCTAAAATCATTGTTGCGAAATACATTACGAGGCTCTCAGATCGATCGGGATTAGAGGCCATGTCGATCGCGGATTCTGCGGTCGTTGGGCGGCGCGGCGGGACAAAGGGCGTCAATCGTGAAGGGACTTGAAGACTTCGATATTATAATAGATCGGATCATCGAAATCCTTGAATGCGTCAACATTCTCAATCAGCTCCCTCACGATCGAGTCGACATCGTGCTTCGGTTTGAAACTGAGAACATTCCGCGCCTTCTCGGTGCTCACTTTATAGTTTCGGATGTCCTGAAGATGTTTGATCGTCAGCCCGACCTCGAGCTTTCGATGCTCTGCAAGACCGTTGCGAACAATGTCGGCGATTTCTCCGAGCGTGTAATTGCCCGAGGCGATATTGAATATCCCGGAGATCTCCTCATTCGCTTCCACCGCGCGGATGTAGGCGCTCACGGCATCCTGGATGCTCAGAATCGGACGCCAGATGGCCGGATTATTCACGGTGATCATTTTCTTCGCCATCGCGGTCTTGAACATCGTGTTCACGACGAGATCGAGGCGCATTCTCGGGCTATAGCCGCTGATCGTCCCCTGCCGGAAACAAATAACGGAGAAATCCTTGTCCAGAAGCTGCATCGCCGCCTGCTCGCCCTGGAGTTTCGAGATTCCGTACGGATAGTGCGACACCGCGGGAGACGTTTCATCGTAGAGTTCGTTCACCGTGTACCCGTAAACGGAACAGGAACCCGCATAGATGAACCTTTTTACTCCGACCCGTTTCGCCAGGTAACAGAGATAGGCAGGCGCCGCGGCATTGGAGATGAAGTTCTTGCCCGGAGAAAACTCGGCCATGGGATCGTTGGACAGTCCGGCGAGGAATATCACCTGATCATATCCCTTCAAGTGCTGTTCGCCAAGTTTGAAGATGTCTTCTTTGATAATCTTCACTCCCTTGGGGAGATGATTGCCGAACCAGAGAAGATCGATCACCTCAATGGTGTAACCGCGATCGATCAGCCTGGGAACCAGCGCGGAGCCGATATACCCGGCGCCCCCGGCGATGAGGATTTTCATGATTCTCCTTTTCGATAATTAAAGTGGGCGGCATTCGGAGACTCCAGCCATTGTGCCAGGGTCTGCGCCCCGGCATCCTTTGCGGACAGGACGGGATCGGAGACGGGCCACTTTATCCCGATGGCAGGGTCATTCCAAAGAATGCCGGACTCCGCTTTACTGTTGTAAATCCCTGTGCACTTATACTGGATTTCCGCGAAGTCGGAAAGCACGCAGAAACCCCGGGCAAACCACGCGGGCGCCCATACCTCCTTCTTATTTTTTGCCGAGACCTCGATACCGAACCACTTCCCCAGAGTCGGCGATCCCTTCCGGATGTCGACGGCGACAAGAAATGCGGTCCCATACGTTACGCGCATCAGTTTTCCCATCGGCGGCTCCCACTGGAAATGGAGGCCGCGAACGACGTTCTTGGCCGATCGGGAATGATTGTCCTGCCCAAAATTTGTCGGCAGTCCCAGCGACTTGAATTGATCTTCCCGGTAAGCCTCCAGGAAGAATCCACGTTCGTCCTCG
>VBOC01000023.1:2858-6842 GCA_005877655.1 Ignavibacteria bacterium | reverse complement strand
TTGCCATTGGCTACGACGTGGTCGTTGGTGAGGATGTGGCCGTCGCTGTCGAAAATGATGCCCGTTCCCAGCGCGCCTGAAATCGGGCCGCTGGCGCCGCTGGCTCCCGCGGTCGCACCCTCGGTCGCCCGGATGGTGACGGTTGCGGGGCCGACTTTCTTGACCGCGTCGATCATGGCCAGGCTTTCCGCGACGGTGACATTGCCCTTGGGCAGGTCATTCGACGCCACCAGGCCGCTGACCTCGTGGGGCGCCCGGCTGCCGGCTAGATATCCTGCGAGTGATCCGGCGACTACGGCGGAGACAAGCATGAGCCCGACAAGACCGAAACCAACGCCGCTACGTTTGGCCCGAGGCGTGGGAACGTATGCCGCCGGAGTCCAGGGCTCCGGGAGAGGATCCGCCTGGGGGCGGGAAGTAGGCGCCGGCGGCATCCCAAACGTCGGCGGCGGCTCAGTCGCCGGCGGCGTTAGCGGCGGCTCGGACGCTGGCGGCGGCTCGGACGCTGGCGGCGGCTCGGACTGCAGCGGCGGCAGCTCGGGCGCCGGCGTGAGGGGGTCGGGAACTTTGCTGGCCATGAGCCTCCAATGTCGTCGCCTGCTTTGCCGAGGCTACAGAGATTTGATTAGAGCGCCGTTAGGCTTTCTCCAAGGTCCTCAACCATACCCGCGCGTCCGCGCTATCCGCGGTCCCGCCTGTTGTGTCCCGCGGTGTCGATATTCGTCGTTGGCGAGAACGCCTGATGCTAGAATCGGGGCGAATTATCAGATCGGGCTGTCCGAGCCCCTCGTAACCGCCTGGAGGTGGTGCCGATGGAATGTAAAAAACATATTTGCAACGCAACGGTGGAGATAAAGGACAGCGCGGTCGATAAGAGGGCTTTGACGGCCACAGCGTAGGCATGAAGCGCTTGCGCGAGTCAAGCCGGACCTTCAGCCCAACCCGACGGGTCGGGACATGAGGGCGTCTGGCGAGTCCACCACCTAGCGCCGAGCTGGAAAAAGTGAGGCCCCGGAGAAATCTGGGGCCTCTTTCTTATTCTGGCCGTCCGGCTCTTGCCCGGCCATCCGGGTAAATAACTTGCCGGTTCAGCTCGCGGCCAGCTCCCGGATCCGTTCCTCGTGGCGCGTCACGAGCTCGTCGGCAAGCTTTTGCAAGGCCACCGCGGTTGGATCGTTCGGGCGCTCCAGGATATAGGCCCGGCCGACATCGACGGCGCGGTGCAGCTGTTCGCCCCCGTACGGCAGGGTGATCGCATCCCGGCCCAATCCTCGCTCAACCTGCTGAGCGGTCAACCTCGCCTTGGGCGCCAGGTGGTTGACCACCAGCATGATTTTCGCCGGGTCGATGGAGAGCACCTCGACAGCCTCCAGAAGCGAGCGGCTGACGAGGACCGAGATGACCTCCGGGGGACAGGTGATCACGAGCTGGTCTGAGGTCTCCCATAGATCCAGCATCACCTCGCGGAAGGACGGTCGGCCGTCGACGACAAGATGGTCGTACATCCGGCGCAGGCGCTCGATGATTTTCGGCAGCGAGCCTTCAGGAATCAGCTCTGAGTCGCCTGGCCGCGCCACCGCGGGGACCACGCGTAGACCACTGGAGTGGCGCAGCAGCATGCCGTCGAACTCGGCATCGGAAACGTTGGTAACGGCGGCCTCGGCTACGTCCCGGAGGGTGTAGACGGGCCGCAGGTCGAGCATCATCGCGGTCGTCCCGAACTCGAGGTTGAGGTCCAGTAGCGCGGTTGTGGTGCCTCGGCGCTGGGCAAATGCAACCCCCAGGCTGGTGGCCACGAAGGTCTTGCCGCTGCCGCCGCGGGCACTGATGACGCAGATGGTATGAGCCGGACCGGTCGGGCCCGGGGCGCCGGGGCCGTCGCCCCCATGGGCGGCGGCGAACATCCCGGCCAGGCGCTCGCCGATGTCCTGGACCTTGGCGTCGCGGCGCATGCATTCATTGGCGCCGGCTGCGATGGCTTCCTGGACCTTGGAGTCGGTGTCGTTCCCGGCCAGCAGCATGATCTGGATCGGCGCCGTGATGGGGCTCGCCCGGAGCTGCTGGACCAGGTGGAGACCGTCCATGCCCTCGAGGTTCTCCTCGCAGATCACGGCGTCGGGCACCCCGCCGGCGAAGCGCAGCGCCGCATCGCCGGTGCGTACCGTATCCACTTCATAGCCGGCCTTGTCCAGGTAGAAGCGCAGCATCTTGCGGAAGGTCTCCGAAGTCGCCACTACCAGCACACGCTTGTTGTCTGTCATAAAGACACCCAATATAGGCCCAACTGGGCCGGATTCCACTTTGAGGGCACCGGCAAGGAAAAAGTACTGGGCAACGACCTACTCTCCCACGAGATAACTCTCGAAGTACCATCGGCGCTGGTGGGCTTAACTACTGTGTTCGGGATGGGAACAGGTGTCTCCCCACCGCTATGGTCACCCAGTACCTTTGTTGCCTATTCAATTGTCGGCGCGGTGAAGCGCCGGTTTGTACCTTCGAGGCGCCGGATCGAACTAGCGAAGAAGCTTCAGATCGCCATTGCTGGCGTTGACACTGAGTAGTGGGATAGGTATATGGCCAAGCCCTCGGCCTATTAGTACCGGTCAGCTTAAAAGGTCACCCTTCTTACACCTCCGGCCTATCAACCAGCTGGTCTCGCTGGGGCCTTACCCGGTTAACCCGGTGAGAGTCCTTATCTTGAGGTGGGCTTCGCACTTAGATGCTTTCAGCGCTTATCCCATCCGAACATGGCTACCCGGCGGTGCTCCTGGCGGAACAACCGGTCCACTAGAGGTTCGTTCAACCCGGTCCTCTCGTACTGAGGTCAACTCCTCTCAAGACTCTTACGCGCACGGCGGATAGGGACCGAACTGTCTCACGACGTTCTAAACCCAGCTCGCGTACCGCTTTAATGGGCGAACAGCCCAACCCTTGGGAGCGACTACACCCCCAGGATGCGACGAGCCGACATCGAGGTGCCAAACCTTGCCGTCGATGTGACGCTAATGTTCTTCGATTTCTCGAAGCGCAGACTATACCTTTATCTCTTTCGAGACGGTGGCGTGTTATGAAGGCCGTAGATTTGCCCCGTAAGGGACAGTGACCTCCATCTCTCGCAATATGCGAGAAGTCGTTACGGGGGACAGCTCACAGAGCATGCCCAGGCGAACCTGGGTTTAGCTTGCAGACGTGTCTGCAGTGAGCGTCCTTCCCTCGGTATTACCCGTGCACGACTTGTGCACTAGGGCTTCACCGATATGAGCCACAGAAGCACCACCCGATCACTCGGGTGGGGAGCCACTGTTTGACTCTTGGGCAAGATAAGCCTGTTATCCCCGGGGTAGCTTTTATCCGTTGAGCGACGACCATTCCATACTGAGTCGTCGGATCACTATGCCCTGCTTTCGCACCTGCTCGACTTGTAGGTCTCACAGTTAAGCTCCCTTATGCCATTGCACTCAAAAGCCTGATTTCCATCCAGGCTGAGGGAACCTTTGGGCGCCTCCGTTACTTTTTGGGAGGCGACCGCCCCAGTCAAACTGCCTGCCTGCCACGGTCCCAACACCGGATAACGGTGTTGGTTAGATCAAAGATTTAACAAGGCTGGTATTCCAAGGTTGACTCCACCCGAGCTAGCGCCCGAATTTCGCAGTCTCCCAGCTATCCTCTACATGCTAGGCCCCTGACCAGTGACAAGTTGCAGTAAAGCTCCACGGGGTCTTTCCGTCCTGCCGCGCGTAACCTGTATCTTCACAGGTACTTCAGTTTCGCCGAGTGTGTAGTCGAGACAGCGCCCAACTCGTTACGCCATTCGTGCGGGTCGGAACTTACCCGACAAGGAATTTCGCTTAATTCCTTACTCGATCAATGACATCGAGTGGATGGTGTTCCAAACCATCCCTGCATGTCGCCATGCAGATGGGACCATATCTTCACCTGTCAACCAGGGTCTGGCGTGTGGTCTCTGAGGATTCCTTCCATTTC
>VBOC01000023.1:0-2656 GCA_005877655.1 Ignavibacteria bacterium | reverse complement strand
AACAGCTCCAATGGAGTCTTGTCGCACTGCGAAACGTTGAAGGCCGCGGAGATCTTCCATCTCCCTGGGTAGTCGGCTCGAGGCCGACATACGACCATGAAACTTCCTTCACCCAGCGCAAAGCCGGCTAAGAAGCTTCCTAGCTCAACGGGTATGCCGTCAATGGAAGGCCTTTCCTGCTGATTGACCGCACCCTCCACATTGTTACTGTACCAAACATCTGTTCCCATGTCAGGTGCGAGTAGTGAGGGATTCTCGGTTATTCCAGCATTTGGCCAGATTTTACTAAGGCAGCTATTCCACCTTAGGACCGTTCATTCTTGTTACTACTCCTCGCGGAGCGGCTGGTCATTTCTGCCAGCTCTCACGGTCGCCCGTGAGATCGGACTATCTCATCCCTCTTGCAAGGGCCTGGCGTCTAGTCTCTGAGGATTCTTCCACCTTTGGGAAGCCTTTCCTGCTGATTGACCGCACCCGTCGGATTTTCAGAGCTTGCGCTCTACCGCGGGATTCTTACCTTTCTCAGGACGGTTATTCCAGCATATGGCCAGGTTTTATAACTACCTCGGTTGATAGTTACGGCCGCCGTTCACCGGGGCTTCAGTTTGATGCTTGCACATCGCTCCTTAACCTTCCGGCACCGGGCAGGCGTCAGCCCCTATACATCAGCTTTCGCTTTAGCAGAGACCTGTGTTTTTAGTAAACAGTCGGTTGGGCCTTTTCTCTGCGGCCCTCCAGAGCTCCGGACGTATGTCCATCACCCCAGGGGGCCCTCCTTCTCCCGAAGTTAGGGAGGAATTTTGCCGAGTTCCTTAACTACACTTCTCTCGATCGCCTTGGAATCCTCTTCCCACCTACCTGCGTCGGTTTGCGGTACGGGCACCTAGTTCTGGCTAGAAGGTTTTCTTGGAAGCTTGGAATCAGCCACTTCACCCTGTTACCAGGGCTCGGCATCACATCTCGGCGTTATGCCCCGCGGATTTTCCTACGGGACCGCCTACCTGCTTACACGGGCACATCCAATCGCCCGCTGCACCTATCCTTCTTCGTCGCTCCATCGCTCATAACGAACTTTGGTGGCACTGGAATTATGACCAGTTGTGCCCGGCTAACCCTGGGACGATTAACGTTGCCCAGGAAACCTTAGGTTTACGGCGAACACGTTTCTCACGCGTTTCTCGCTACTTGTGCCGACATTCTCACTTCCGCGCGCTCCACTGGTCCTCACGGTCCAGCTTCACTGCACGCAGTACGCTCCTCTACCACGACGGCTTACGCCGTCATCCCTAGCTTCGGCTCCTGACTTGAGCCCCGATCATTGTCGGCGCCAGATCACTCGACCAGCACTTAGCTTGCGATTAGGGACCTTAGCCGGTGGTCTGGGCTGTTTCCCTTTCGACTATGAAGCTTAGCCCCCACAGTCTCACTGCCGCCGGAAAATCTGCTGTCATTCGGAGTTTGGTTGGGTTTGGTAACGAGGTGATCGCCCCTAGCCCATTCAGTGCTCTACCAACAACAGACCCATCGACGACGCTGCACCTAAATGCATTTCGAGGAGAACCAGCTATATCCGAGTTCGATTGGCATTTCACCGCTATCCACAGTTCATCCGCCGCGTTTTCAACCGGGGTCGGTTCGGCCCTCCACGTGGTTTTACCCACGCTTCAGCCTGACCATGGATAGGTCACTCGGTTTCGGGTCTACTCCCTGCGACTACAGAACGCCCTATTCAGACTCGCTTTCGCTTCGGCTCCGGGTGTAAACCCCTTAACCTTGCCACAGAGAAGTAACTCGTCGGCTCATTCTACAAAAGGCACGCAATCACACATTCCGATAAATCGGCATAGTGCTTTCACGGATTGTAAGCACACGGTTTCAGGTACTCTTTCACTCCCCTTCTGGGGTACTTTTCACCATTCCCTCACGGTACTAGTCCGCTATCGGTCATCGAGAGTACTTAGTCTTACCCAATGGTCTGGGCAGATTCCCACGGGATTCCGCGTGTCCCGTGGTACTTGGGAAATCCGCTAAGAGGCCGTCTGCTTTTCGCCTACGGGGCTATCACCCTCTGTGGCCGACCTTTCCAGGGTCGCTCGGCTAAACAACGGCTTTGTAACTCTTTGTCGTTTCGGTAGAAACAACCTGCGGCTCCCACAACACCTCCTCCGAAACGGCTACCGCCTGTCACGCGGAGAAGGTTTGGACTGGTCCCTTTTCGCTCGCCACTACTAAGGGAGTTTCTCTTCCTCCAGGTACTAAGATGTTTCAGTTCCCTGGGTGCCCTCTACCCGCCCTATATATTCAGGCGGGAGTCGCATGACATTACTCATGCGGGGTTTCCCCATTCGGATATCTCCGGATCAAAGCTCGTTTCCAGCTCCCCGAAGCGTTTCGTCGGTAACCACGTCCTTCATCGGCTCTCGATGCCAAGGCATCCACCATGTGCTCTTCGTAGCTTGACCTACCTATCGCCACTACACAGTGGCTCGATCCCTGTTTCGACGCGTTGTTCAAGCGCCGGCGTTCCGGACCCAGCAGGCCAGCAATAACTGAGGCCATTCCAACTACTCGGCAAGAGATTGGAATCAGCCTCTGGCTAACTGAAGTTTCTTCGCTATTCGTTTTTAAAAGTGCCTGGTCTCTTCCGCGGCTTCAT